>JAGQQQ010000508.1 GCA_020426125.1 Planctomycetaceae bacterium | reverse complement strand
CGGCGACTCGTCGCCGCTTTCCTTCTTCAGCGGGCATCGGATCCCCCCAATCGCGGTGGACTTTGTTGGCCATGTGTCTTGTGAAATCTCCAGCAAAGCCAAGCCAACGCAACTCGGGACCCGGACGGTCCACTATGGTGCTTCCGGAGGGCCCGCTATTCGTTGCAATTCAGCAACGGTCTCTTTGGGAAGCTGCTTGTCCGTGTGTCCCCGCTCCCGATTGAGGGAGTCCAGTTGAAGGGCGAATTCGGCAATCGGTTGGGCGGACTGAGAATCGATTTGCGAATGAGCGAGGGCTCGCTCCGCCTGCAACGAGGCGAAGTTCGGATACAACGTGGCGGCGTGATCGAAGGCGTCGACGGATCGCTGGAAGGAATTCGCGTCGGACGTCGCCTGGCCATGTTCAGCCCACCACCGTCCCAATAACTGATATCGCTTCGCAGCGAACGGATCTCGCTCGATCGATTGTTTGAGCGACTCCACCGCCGCCTGAAAGTCCAGTTCGTCTTTTTTCCCCGATTGCTCCCAGAGCCAATGGGACAACTCCGCGAGATACAAATGTGGCTCCGGATCCCAGGGATCCCGCTTCGCCGCCAGTGAAAAGTTTTCGTGAGCATTTTTCCAGCGACGGTTCTGAAACATCTCGGTCCGTCCCAACGCCACCAGTTGGCTCGCTTCCGCGACGGGACGTAACCCCGTCAACAAGCACCCGAGAGCGGCGACTCCAAAGACGGACATCATCACGAGCGAACGTCTTGACGCAACGTTTTCGGTCGAAGTCTCACCGGTTGGTTGCGTGCGAAGCAGAATCAGCAGAATGGCCAGCTGGGAAATGGCGGGCATGGCGATTCCCCCGGCGGCGAGGAGGCCAATCCACAAGGAAAGCAGTGCAGCGCAGGCCATTCCGCCTGTGGAAAACGGCCATTGCCAGATTCGAGTGAACGCAATCAGAATGACGGCACCGATCCACACGCCGAAGACTTGAAGATCGGTGTGCCCCTCGAGCAAGAGCTGCTCCAGGAAAACCAGCCCCGCACTCACGGTCATCCCCAAGGCAAACGTGAAGGGGGAAACGGTGGCCTGCGGCTCGGTCGCGTCAATCGTTTCCCCTCGCGGCCAGACGGAGAACGCAACGATCCCACATAATGCCAAGAAAGCCACCATGCCAGCATTTGCCCAGACGTCCAGAAACAGGTTATGTGGGTCCATCACTTCCTCGCTGGAGCCAGCGAGTTTGTGTTGCATGTAATGTTGACGGAAGTTTCCGGGACCGACTCCCGTCCAGGCATGATCTGCGATCACGCCCCAGGCTCCCTGCCAATACTCGAGGCGGTATTGCAAGCTTTTGGGGGCTTCCGTGAGGACTTCTTTGTCAATGCCTCCAGCGACGGACAATACACCTAGTAAGGTCGCCATACAGACGACGGCAACTGCCGAAATGGTAAAGATGCGGCGCCATCCCCATCGGCCTCCCCAGTGTTGCAGAAGCAGAATGGCGCTTCCGATGGCTGTTGCCAGATAGGCCGTGCGGCTTTTTGTGAGAATCAGACAGAGTAGGATTGGGAGCCCGACCAGCAACCAGCCAATAACTTGCGATCTTCGCCTCCCGGCCCCATTTCCCTGGTCAATCGAGATCCCGAGAAACAAGATCCCGCTGATTCCCAGGAGCGTGGCGAAACTGTTGGCGAGGGCGAACCTTCCAATGGGTTCCCGACTGTCACGGACGCGGGAAAGGAACGCGGCGCGTCCCTGCTCGTCGAGGGACAACGGGGCCGAGCCATGGCTCTTGAGGAGTTCATCGAACCTCGTTCGCTCAACGGGGGAGAGCGGCGCTCCTAGCTCCCGTTTGTCATGCAGTTCGAAGAACTCGGTGACTTCCCGACTCTGTTGGGGATACCACACGAATTGCTGCCAGAGTCCCAGACTGGAGAGCGTCGCGGCCAACAGAACCGTGCCCATCACGAACACTCGTCGACCAGGAGGGGCGTTGAGAGCTTCCTTCAATAGCAGATAGGTCGCGGCCAAGGAGGACCATTCCCAGAACAGATTGAGGGCGGCCCGCTTTTGCCCCTGGGTGGCCAGAACAATCCCCGCTGAACCAAGATGGGCTGCGACCAGGGCTCCGCACGCGAAGTCGATCCGGTTCCAGCGAAATCCGAACGTAGTCCCGTTTCGCCAATGCCACCACCCCCGCGCCGCCGCCAGCAGCAACCAGAGTTGGGCAATCCACAAGGTATGTCCATCGGAGGTTCCCTCTGTCGCAACAAGAAAGCGCGAGAGAAAGGCTCCAAGCAAGATCACCGCCCAGGAATCAACGCGATGCGACACCGTTTGCGGGGAACCGGGACGGGACACGAGAAGCCGACCTGTCAGGAGATTGGAGAAAGGGAGATCACGTGTTCAGATCCCGTCGAGCCAACCGAGCCTCAGGAATCCCGGCGAACGGCGAGAATTGAGGATCGTAAAGTCTGATCAGCTTGTCGCGGACAAGGACTTTCGTTTGTTCGCGATCAACTCCAGTAGAGCCTGTTGAGGCTTCGCGAACTTCGCGAGACCTTCTTCCATGAGGACGTCTTCCATCTTCGCGAAGTCGACCTTCTCTTGAATCTCGTTGACGACTTCATCGGAAGGCAACTGATCGACGGTCCGCGTGAAGGTCTTCCCGATCATCTCCTGAACGGCGTCATTCGTTTCCGGTGGGTTGGTCTGAATACCATCTCCCGCTAACGCGGCGACATACTTGTCCTTGGGATCTTCCGGTTTCTTGGTTCCCATGCTGGCAAAGACAATCTCCTGCTGATGAGGGAGCCCTTTGTCTTTCCAGAAGTTTTCATTCATCTGCCAAATCTCTTTGGCATTGAGAATCCCCACTTCTCCTTGCGCCGCCTCTGACAGCGACGGGACATGTTTTTCGGTATAGACGTCAATCCGGCTGATGAAGATGCTGTAGACCGATTTGAGAGTTCCGGGGTTGCTACGGCGCTGAGCCCCCTTCCACATCGCATCGCGTGCCGCTTCGTATTGTCGTTTGGAAAAGATGAGTGTGATATTCAGAGTCACCCCCGCCGCGGAGAGTTCCTCAATGGCGGCCAGCCCCCCCGGAGTCGCTGGCACTTTGATCATTCGATTCTTGTGGCCGCTCGCCCAGCTTTTGCCGGTTTCAATATATCGGTTGGCACGTTCTTCCGTGGACAACGGACAATCCACGTCCTCCAACAGCGGATCGAGTTCAAAGCTGACGTAGCCATCGTTGCCGTTGGTCTCTTCCCTGACCGGCAAAAAGACTTCCTGGGCTTGGGAAACCAGCCAATCCGTGAGCTTCCAGGCGATGGCATCATTATCATGCCCGGCCTCGACCAACTTGACAATCTGATCGTCAAACCGTCCCGTCTTAATCAAGTCGGAAACAATCGATGGATTGGACGTCGCTCCCGTGGCTCCAAATTTGCGGTTTTCCTGAACAAGGTCCGGATCGACCGAGTCGAGCCAGAGTTTTGTTCCCGTGGAAATGAGTGATTCAAGCGGCGTCATGACAAGACCTAACTGAGAAGGCGAATTATCTTTGGTTCAGGGTGTTGATTTCGGGAGAGTTCTGCAAGTTTGCATTCGTCGATTCGCGAAATTTCCGGGCCATTTGCTGTTCAATGCGGCGATCAAGTCCATCGGCGAACAGATCGAAATGCGTCCGTCCGGGAATCATCTCGACCTGAGCGTCGCTTCCCAGACGCTCCAGGGACTCTTTCAGTAATTGCGTTGCTCCTTCCAGAAGAAAGGTGTCCTCGGTCCCCATGAAGACGTGCAGCTTGCCCGCCAGTTTCGGACCGAACGTCTTCCAGTTCTCTTCCAGCAGCAAACGGATATCGTACTTCTTCCAGGACTCCGCCACGGATGTGTCGACCGCTCCGGTCTCGCGGTCATAGAGCAGAGCGGGAGTGCCATCGGCATTACGCTTACTGAAAACCGCTTCAAAGCTGTGGAGCTGTCCGCCGTAGCCCAAGACGGTCTCCATATGCGTGAAGTCGTCATACCAGAGTGCGGTCCGGCCATTCATTCTCGCGAGCGGCCGTCTTTGGTCTCCATGCACGTACATATTCTGGGGGGACTGATAGAGGTCGATCCGTTGAAAGTCTCGGAAGTCAACGGGATCCGGGGCCGTGCTCCAGACTCCTCCGAACGTGTCGGGATGAGTGATTTGAATCCACAGCGAACTCCATCCTCCGGAGGAGTGACCGGTGAGAAACCGACCGCGTGGCTCGGCGATGGTGCGATAGGCCGCCTCGAACGCAGGCAGAAACTCTTCGACGAGCGCTGTTCCCCAAGGCCCATTGTTGGCGGAGTCCGCAAAGACATGATGCCCCAGCGGGCAGCTCGGATCGAGCATCACACGAATAAACTCCACCCCCAGCGTGTTTTTCGCCCGAGGTTGGTGCATCCGCACTCCCAATCGATGAGTTCCGCCGAATCCCGGGATTTCAAAGATGACCGGATACCGGCGGTCGGGATCTCGGCCGTAGCTTTCGGGAACGGTGACCGCCGCCTGAATCTCGACGTCATGGCCGAAGAACTCGCTGAGCAGATTCGACGAGACTCGGAACTCCTTCGTCGATGGACTCGCTGGGAAGGGAGTCTCCTGGACCAGCCGGTCGATTGTCAGCGAATAGGTTCCCGGTTTGGATGCGGAAACCAGGCGCGAGTAGCCGTTCCCCGGGCCGGTGCCGACTTCCCGTTCCCAAGGATTGAACCGTGCCACGGCCTGGACCGACATGCCCAACAATTGGCGGGCCATCAGGTCTCGCGGAAATGTCAACACACCCGGGTTGTCAAGGGAAATCGTCAATTGCTCGCCGGGCTTCCAGTGCGTGACGTCGAGACTCACAAACGGCTCCGGCTTCATCCAGTTCGGGCCGTTGCGAGGTTCTGTTTGTCGATTGGCTGAGAAAAACAAGTAGACTCGCCCGGAGTAAGGCTCGCTCCGGACCTGTTCGGTGAATTGGACATGAAAGCCCAAAGTTGGCACGGCTGCCTGACAATATCGGCTCTCCATCACCCCATGACAAACGAGAGTGGTCATGAGGAGACAAAGCGATACGACTCGGTCTCGCATGGGAGGGAACCCCTGAAAATAGATATCGTTTCCGCTGCCATGGTAACGTCGCAATCCCGGTTGACCACCCGAGGAAGACCGAGTCCCGCCTGCAATTTCTCTACCGGGGGGACGAACCGACATTGAACCCATCGACGGGATCTCCAACAATACTATCGTTGGTTTCGTGCGTCCGCGCAATGTCGGAAGCCTCCTCCGAAGCAATGTATCGAGCACAAGATGATGAATCGACGTGATCTATTGGCGCAGTCTGGGTGTGGGTTGGGATTGCTGGGTTTAGCCGGATTACTTCAGGACGAGGGGCTGTTGAGTTCCACGGCGGAGGCGGGGCCGGCGCTCGGGAATCGGGCGCTGAATCCGTTGGTCGTGCAACAGCCGCATTTTGCGGCTCGGGCGAAGCGGGTGATCTGGATCTTTGTCAACGGCGGTCCCAGTCACGTCGACACCTGGGATTACAAACCAGCCTTAGAGAAGTGGGACGGCAAGTCCATCAAGGAATTTGACAAGAGTTTCCAGGACACGACGGGTTTCTTTAAGAACGCCGTCGGGAATCTGATGAAGTCGCCGTTTGAGTTCCGGCCCCGTGGGGAGTCGGCGAAGATGGTCTCGTCCATCTTTCCCCATCTCGGCGAGCATGTCGACAAGATGGCGTTCATCCA
>JAGQQQ010000507.1 GCA_020426125.1 Planctomycetaceae bacterium | reverse complement strand
TGCCAATTCCGCCACTCTCGCGTGTGCTTTTTCTCATGAAATCCGGGAATCCCGGCCGATGGGGACTTTCGTCACGACAACCGGGACGACAACCCAAAACGGTCCATTCCAATCGAGGAAATGCATGCCATCTGGGAGCGTTGAGAAACCGTCAAAACCCTATCCCGAATTCCCCTTGACCGCTCATGCCAATGGGCAGTGGTGCAAGAAGATTCGAGGGAAAGTCATTTTTTTCGGTGTCTGGAGTGATCCGCACGCGGCACTCGCGAAGTATCTCAATGAGCGGGAAGAATGGCAAGCCGGGCAAAACCCCCGGCCCTCTCGATTCAACAAAACGACAACAGAGGATGTCGTGAACCTGTTTTTGGCCCGGTGCGAAGAGCGAGTTCGATCTGGCGAACTTTCTCCGGTTTGTTGCCACGATTATCGGATCATTGGTGAGAACATCATTTGTTTTCTGGGAGGGAAGACGTTCCCAGGTCTTTTCCGACCTGCGGACTTTGCCTCGTTTCGAACGGCCATGGCGGATCGATACGCCCCGTCCCGACTTTCGAAGATTGTGGCTGTGACCCGGATGATTCTGAATTGGGCCTATGAGTCGGAAATCATCGAGCAAATGCCTCGGTTCGGTCCGGATTTCAGAATCGCTGGGAACAAGATTCAGCGACTCCATCGGGCCAAACAGGGAGTCAAACTCTTTTCGCGGAACGAACTCAAAGCGTTGTTAAACGTTTCCGATGCCACGTGGAGGGCGATCATTCTTCTGGGGATCAATGGCGGGCTGGGGAATTCGGACATCTCACGTTTAACGCTATCTGATGTTGGAAGGGAGTGGCTTGAGTTCCCCAGAGGAAAAACGGGAATCGACCGACGGATCCCGCTCTGGCGGGAGACTCGGGACGCGATCAGCGAGGTTCTCAGGAAACGAAGTCATCCCCAACCGATCGCGGCCGAACTCCTGTTCCTGTCGCGACGTGGCGGTCCTTTGATCCAGGTCCGGGAGGATGGAAGACGGACCGATCTGACCATCGAAGGATTTCGCCGCCTGGCCCAGCAGGCCCAAATTCACCGCCCCCGCATGGGGATGTACTGGCTCCGTCATACCTTCCAAACGATCGGAGACGAGGCAAAGGACCCGATTGCGACCTCCGCGATCATGGGGCATGCCGACAGAACAATGGCGGGAGCTTATCGCGAACGCATTTCCGATCAGCGTCTGAAGGCTGTCACAGGACATGTCCGTTCCTGGCTATTCGAGGAAAACAAATAACCCCCAGCACATTTCCGCAATGCAACGTACCGGCGTTGATTTCCTCACTGGAATGGAACGAACTACGAGCGAGATCCGTGTTGTTAAGGAGTGACCTGGAAATCACTGTCGCGTTCTCGGAGATGTCAGAATCTTCCCCATCGGACGGTCTCCGCGAAGCCAATAGTGGGTAGTTGTTAGGGGTTAGGATTTGTGCCGTTGCTGGAATCATTCGATCTTATCTGTTGTTCCTACCCACTATCAGCGACCTACTGCCCACTCATTACGAAATCGAGACACTTACTGATCGGTCACCCCTAAGTCTGTCAGGGAGTCGCCCCGACCAGACTTTCGGCCGCAGGTTACTCTGAAAACTCAATCGTCAAATAGAACATCAGAAACGCCGTGCCGCAGCGGACTCCGGTGGAATTGAACTGGGGGTGATATTGGCTGCAGGTATTCAACTCACGTCGTGTCCATTCCGCTTTCAGCGGAGCCAAGTCGGCGGGATCAAATTCGACGTATTTTCGAAATTCGAAATAATCCGCCTTGCTATTTGCCGTCTGAAAGTGACTCCAGAAGAAGAAACGCACATCCAGCATTTCGTTGTGCTCGGGAGTCTCCGGGTCGTCATAGACGTGGACAACGGATGTGGCGTTATTGAAGTTTCCCGCGCACCAGTTGCTGCCATCGACTTCCAATGACTGCGGTTTTTGCGACGGCCCGATACTCGGCAGCGGTTTCCAGCGGGGATCCAACACCCAGGCTGGAAGGTCGAATTCGTCGCCGTGTTCCTCCAGAATCCGCTTCCACTCGTCTCGGCCCGCCAAAAGGTCCTTGGCTGGAAGGCTGGGAGAAACGTAAGAGACAAACGGGACAATCACACACGCCGAATGTTGAACGGTGACCGGCAGTCCCTCATTTCTCAAGACATGAAGATCAATCTTGAGTGGCCGCGACGAACGATCACGGGGAATCCCGCTTGCGATGGGTGTAAATGGGATGGGATCGGAACGCCGCTGCGGAGAAAACTCGACGGCCCCGAGATCGGGTTGCGACTGTCCATCAAAGTCCCCATCAATGGGACGATGCAGGCCCCGGGCGTCCAGTAATACTGGCGATCGAGATGGCCGTGCCGCGTCGATGACCCGTGCACCGGACAAGGGGGGCATCGTCCTGACGTGCCCTCCATAGTCCCCGAGTGTTGCGAGCTTGGGAATCATGAAATCTCCGCTCGATCTGATCAGGTTTTCCTCGTCAAGGGTGTGGCCGAAATCGGACTGGATGTTGCCGATCAAATTCAAACCAGACGTGGATACCTGGCTGTTCCCCGGAAATACGCCGATGTCCAAAGACTGCGGAGAACCGTTGGCGGAGACGATGGAGTTCTCAAGATCGAAACGGCTACCCAGATCGACTTGAAGAGCCGAGGCTGGCAATGGCGTTGAAGAAGAGTTATTTACGATCGTCCCATGTCGGAGAACGACGTTCCCCGCTTTTGTCACAAGAATAGCTGAGCCGCGTACGGCCCGGTTCTCTGTGAACGTGGAGTTGACCAGGATTCCGTCGCTGCTGACTTGAAAAATGCCACCACCATCCCCATCAGCGACGTTCGCTGCAAAGGTACAATTGCGAATCTCATAATCTGAGTTGCAGTAGAGTCCAGCCCCGTTTGGGGCGGAATTGTGGGCCACTTCGCAGTCGACCAGATGAATTCGGCCAGCCCCTTCGATTTTGATCCCCCCGCCATTGTCCGTCGCGTGGTTATCGACGATATAGACTTGAGACAATCGCATGTTGGATTCACTGAAGATCCCTCCCCCTTTTCCCCCCATTCCTCCGTGGGCGTAACCTCCGGTGATGATGAGATGGGACAAGGAAATGTCATGCCCTGCTTCGCATCGTAAGACCCGTGCCAGTCCTCCAGCCGTCAGCGTCAACGGCTCTCCCAACGAACTCGCATCGATTGCTAAACTCTTATCGATGACCAGTTCGCCGCTTGTCAGCGTGATGACTCCGCCATTTAACGATTCGTCAAAGCGAATGGTCCCCCCTTCGGCAACCTGAGCAATCGCGTCGCGAAGCGACCCGGTGCCGTCATTGGAAGAGTTCTGGACGAGAATGGTGACGGGGGGTGGAGGAGGAAGGGAATCCTGCGGTTGACTGTCCGTCTCGGCAATGGCAAGTTGTGCCGGCGACTCCATCGTCCATGTTTGACCAACACCTCGGCGAACAACAATTTTCTGGAGTTTTGGGATCGCGAGGTTCATCTCTGCCGTGGGAACTCTTAGTTCATATTGTCCAGCACGAAGCCAAGTGGATTTTTGCTTGGGACCCACGACCATGGTCTGAACGACGTCCCCTTGCTGAGTCAACTCAACGGGAAAGACGGCCTCCGATGCCGATTGCAGGGTGACAGTCGCCCCATTGGTCAAGTGGTACCAAGCCACTGCCGGAAGTGTGACGACAGACAGGATCAGGGTGGCGAGAAGTACGGTTCGCCAACCGAATCGAGAACGTATCGGCGGGTTGCCGCGTGGTTCCAACCCCAATCCGGGCCGGACTGCTTGGGGATTCTCATCTTGAGTCTTGCCTAACCTGGAGACTGGCTGAGTCTCTCCAGACAGGTCCGGAACGCCGGGAGCCTTGGGGCCGATTCGACTTTCATTCTGTTCGCGTGGAGACGGATGTTTAATAGATTCTAACAGACCATTGAGATTGTTCCCGCTTGCATAGGCTTGCAACTTATTTGCAATATCATTCAGCGACTTGGGCCGGAGAGCGGGATCTCGTTGAAGCATCTCATCGACGAGTTCGATGAGTCCCGCGGGGAGTTCTGGACAGAACTCGGCGATCGATGGAGGCGATTTCGAGATCAATGCGCACAGACGTCTGGCCGGCGTGTGGAATTCCGGCCCGGAGAACGGCACCCGTCCGGCGAGAAGGCGAAAAAGCGTGGCCCCCAACGAATAGACATCAGCACGCTGATCAGCAATTTGGTCGGCGTCCGCCTGCTCGGGGGCCATGTATTCCAGGGTCCCCATGAGTTGGCCGCTGTCGGTCAGCGGGATTCGGGCCGACTCATTGGTATTCGCGGCGAGCCCGAGATCCATCACCTTGATGACGGCCTCACCAGAGTGAGTCTCCGCGAGGAACAAGTTCGATGGCTTCACATCCCGATGCACCAGCCCTTGTTGTTGAGCGTAATCCAAACCGATCGCCGCTTGTCGAACAATCTCGCAGGCGTCAGATACGGTCAGCCGACGGTTCCCTGCCACTAACTGTCCCACGTCGCTCCCAACGAGGTACTCCATGATCAGAAAACACTGGCCATCGGACAGGCCGGCATCCAAGGCTTGGACAACGTGAGGATGGTCGAGTTTTCCCACCGCCTTCATTTCCCGTTCAAATCGGGCGAGTGCGGTGGGAGATCCTGCCCACCTGGTCGACAACAGTTTGATCGCGACCTGCTTCCCAAGATGCTTATGCGTGGCGCGATAGACGGTCCCCAT
>JAGQQQ010000506.1 GCA_020426125.1 Planctomycetaceae bacterium | reverse complement strand
CGCCGGTTTGGAAGTTGCTCCAGGCGACAGAGCTTTCCCAGGTCTCGACGAGCCGGAAGCTAAATCGCGAGCCGGTGTAGAGGCCGGCGTACCATTCTCCAGTGGCTGGACGGAAGCCAAACACGTCGTCGTTGCCGTCGCCGTTGAGATCTCCGCTGAGGATCGCCTGCCAGCCGGCTGCCTGCCATTTGCCGAGGTATTGATTGACGAAGCGAGTCCCGTTTGAAATCGCTCCCCACCAGTTGCCGTTGGTCATCCCGATGATGTCATCGCGGCCATCGCCATTGACGTCCGCAACCTGGACGTTCTGCCAATTGGCGGCGGCATCCGGTGCCCACTTGAGAAAGGACTGTGTTTGAAAGGTCCCGTTCCCCTGATTGACCGCCACCCACCAGTTGCCGTTTTCTCGCTGACGTCCAATCAGGTCCGTCAACCCATCATGATTCACATCCCCGGTAAACGTTTCCCAAGTCACAGCGGTCGACCAGCGCGGGCCACGCGTGTCGGAAAAGTCGTCGCCGTTGGAGAGGCCGATCTGCCAGATACCGGTCGAGGTATTGAATGAGGCGACATCGTTCGCGATTTCGTTCGGCAACAGCTGAAGTTCAAAGGCACCACGATCGATTCCGTTTCCAAAGACTCGGCGAAATCCTCGCTGGTCGGTCGTCAGCGTGTTGCCGTCTGCGTCCTTTGCGACGGCGATGCTTCCCGAATTCAGCGCCGGGCTTTCCGCCACGAGGGCATGAGTAAGTGTCGCTCCTCCATTGTCTTTCAGATCTGGATCAAGAATCGAACTGAGGGGGATCACGCCAACTCCACCATTTCCGACAATATTGCCGTTCATGCCGTCGACCAACCCGCCGGCAGCATCTGCATCCCCGATGATGTTGAACGAACTCGCGGGATTGAGCATGCCTGCGATGTCTGACGGAGCACCGGCATTGCCCGCGACGATCGTGTTGTGAAGAGTGACATCGGCTCCGGAGTTGATGAAGAGGCCACCACCGGGCTGCAACCCAGAGAAAGTCCTACTGCGATTGTTTACGATAGTTGAATTTATTATCAGCCCGATGCCCGACTCAAGGAATACGCCTCCACCCGCCAGCTCACCGAACGAATCCGATATTGTCGAATTATGGACTGTCACAGATCCGCTTTTCGAGTACAGAGCCCCACCCCTACCATCAACAGACGGTTCTTCGTTTCCAACTGCATCAGAGCCCGTCAGAAAGCTGTGTTCGATCGTAAGTTCGCCGCTGTTCTCAATTCCATGAGCAGATAAAGAGTTGAGAGACAACTTGCCAGCAGATGTAATCGTGCCTTGCACGGCCAAATTCTCAATTCGAACAGTCACCCCTATGGCAATATCGAATGCCGGCCCGTCAATCGAGATGAACGACATGAACTTCCCGCCGGCATTGATCGTCACGTCATCAGTGATTTGAGGTAGCGGATCACGTGACTGGAACAGCGCAGAGGAATTCCGAAAAACGATTGAGTCCGGACCGGGATTGTTATTCGCCAAGACGACGGCCTCCGGATAAGTCACTTCGCCTTCGCCGACGTTGCCATCAGACAAGTAGCCTGCCTTCGTCACGGCAAATTCTGTGAGGAGCACTCGCGTTTCGAGCATCTGAAGGCCATTCCAATCCAAGTACCTTCGACGCCGACGGGTGGAGAAGAACATGAGACGCGCCCTCTACAAAGTGAAGAAATGGTTTAACATCCATGTGGTCGAACTGCAGCCGAAGCCACAAAGTAGAAGTGTCCGGGCGAAGTTCGAGAAAATCAAGAAAAAATCCGGAAAGTCGCTTGACATTGAGTGTTTTCTTGCACAATTCTGCTGAAGAGGTATACGAGTCGAGTTTTCCAGCGAGGCCAACGATGGGGTTCTGCGACAACTATGGCACTGGAGTCGTGTGTTCTGATTTCCTCACGCCGACGACGTCCGATCCAGACCCTGCGGCCGATGAATACTTACAGTGCTTGATTTGCCAGGCCGCTGACGGCGATACGATCTTGCTTGATCCGTCGCGGGAGTATCGGCTCGATGGACTTCCGCAGCCGAACTGGACTGACGAAGACCGACTGATTCGAATCGACAAGTCGTTGACGATCGATTTTCAGGGAGCAGTCATTCGGTTTAAGTTTGTACCAAAGCCCAATGAACCATTGAATCGTGACTCAGCGAGATGGAAAAAGGGCTTTGCGGTTACTGCACAGGGCGATTGCACGTTAAGTTATTTGCCGAACAAGACTTTCGCGAGGTAGTCTTCGTTCCAGCCGGCCATGAGGCGTTTGTTCTTGATGCCGACTTTGGCGGTCTGTTCGTTTTTCAGCAGGCT
>JAGQQQ010000505.1 GCA_020426125.1 Planctomycetaceae bacterium | reverse complement strand
ACGATGATTCTCCCCAGATCGCTCCGCCGCCTCCCAGAACCTCTCAGACTCCCAACGAACAGGCGTCCACCCCCTCAAACCTCCCGTTCATCATCCTTGCAAGCTACGCCAGCTTGGTCACGTTGTTGTTACTGATGCAGTTTTTCTCCGGCGGCGGGGCTCCCAATACGAAACAACTGGAAAGCCTGCCAGATGTTGCCCCCGAAGCGCCGGACAAACTCTCATTCATTTCTCCGGACAAACCCCTTCCGCCGGGACATACCCTAACAATCGGAACGGAGCAGCGGTTCGGACATATCCTTGTCGAACCGCTCCGAGTTGTCCACGAGCCGATCGAATTCGTGCATTACAGCGACCCCTCGAAAACTCGAGAACCTTCGCAGGCGGTCTGCAAGCTCTGGGTTCGGTTCACGAATGTTTCCGACGACCAGGTGATTTCCCCCCTGGATGCAAAACTCTTGCTGCGTTGGGTCGTCAACTCGCAGTTGGGAGAACGTTCCAATTACTACATTGCCGAACCTCATGGGGTAGCCACTCAGGCGACCACTTACCAATATCGTTTGTCGAAGGTCGATAGCTGGGATATGAAAGGGCAGAGTCTCGGCAAGGAACTCGGCCCAGGGGAAACCTGGGAGACATACATCTGTAGTGAAGAAATCCGTCTTGAGGAACTTCCGGAATCCATGGTCTGGCGGTTCCAAATTCGCAAGGGGTTTTCTCCCAAGAACCACGGCGTGACCACCATGGTGGAAGTCCCCTTTTCGAAGTCGGATCTGGGATGACTTTCGCCGTCAACGTGTCAACGGAGTCCCCTCACAGGATCCTCGTCTCTCGATTTCTCCCTTTCGGTGTCGTATGCGTTCTCTCAGCTTTGCCATCGTTTTATGCCTGCTGCCCGCGGGGTTGTTCGCCGCGGAGGTCAGTTCCCCAATTCGGTCCGTGATTGCGGCGGACAAGGGAAAGTTGGTTCGCTATGACGAGCAAGGGACTCCCGTCTGGATCTACAAAGAGGTCAAAGCGGTTCACCGGGTGCAACAACTCGAAAACGGAAACCTGCTCACCCAGCAAGGATGGGGGAAGATCATCGAAGTCGCCCCCGACAAACACATTGTCTGGTCCTACGACGCGGCCCACAGCAACGGAAACACCGGAAAGGCAATTGAGGTTCACAGCTTTCAGCGGCTTCCCAATGGCAACACAATGGTTGTCGAAAACGGAATCGGCCGAATCATCGAAGTCAACAACCGGGGAGAGATCGTCCATCAATTGAATTACCAGGTCTCTCATCTCGACGCCCACCGCGATGTTCGCCAAGCGCACAAACTCGATTCCGGAAACTACCTCGTCTGCCACGAAGCCGATGGCCGAGTGGTGGAATACACGCCCGACGGAACCATCGCCTGGGAGTACGAGGTCCCGCTTTTCGACAAGCCTCCCGCCGGGGGACATGGCCCCGAAGCCTGGGGAAATCAGGTGTTTAATGCTCTCCGCCTGAAGTCCGGGAATACCCTGATCGCTACCGGGAATGGGCACTCGATTCTGGAAGTGACCCCGGAGAAAGAAATCGTCTGGCAGCTTCATCAACAGGACCTTCCTGGGATCACCCTCGCCTGGGTCACCTCCCTGGAAGTCCTCCCCAATGGAAATATCCTCTTCGGTAATTGCCACGCTGGTCCTGACAATCCGCAGTTGATCGAAGTGACTCGCAACAAAGAGGTCGTCTGGACCTTCCGGGACTTTGACCTCCTCGGAAACGCGACCGCCGTCTCCGCGACCGCAGGATCCCATCCAGAAATCCTGAGATAAGTCGAGGGCACCCTCGTCAGGCGGACCGGGACAACCCGATCGGGGAGCGGTTCGCCACTTCGCCGTCAATTATTCGACTCGATAAAAAAACTCCTGCGGTCTTCCGGCTCTTTCGAACCGGATCTGTTGCGATGCCCAGCGATTCTCACC
>JAGQQQ010000504.1 GCA_020426125.1 Planctomycetaceae bacterium | reverse complement strand
TCGAAGCCGTTGGCCCTGGTGATGGCACTCGTTGACCATTTTCAAATCGCCCAGCCGATCGATCCGGACCGGATCTATGTGGTTGGACTTTCGATGGGGGGATTCGGAACTTGGGATCTCCTTCAACGGCAATCTGAGAAGTACGCGGCGGCCGTCCCGATCTGCGGGGGCGGGGATCCCACGTATGCGAAGAAGATCGGCACGGTTCCCATCTGGGCATTTCACGGTGATCAAGACACCGTCGTCAAACCGCACCGTTCCCGGGAGATGGTCCAAGCCCTCCGAGAACTCGGCAATCCAGTGATCCATACCGAATACCCCGGCATCGGCCACAACAGTTGGACCCCGACCGCGGAGAACCGGCTGGTTTGGGATTGGTTGTTCGCACAGAGGCGAAGAAGTGAGATTGAAAAGGATCAGCCATGACCGAACAATCTGAATATCCCGTCGCTACGGAACATTGAAAGGGCGGACATGGGAAATGTTCAATCCGAACAATACACCGCCGAGGAGGCTTACGAACTTTTGTTGGAGTCTCCTGCGGAACTCGTCAAAGGGGAATTGATCGAGATGGTCCGTCCCGGAGCGCGACATGGGATTGTCTGTGGCGAGGTCACCTTTCTGCTGAAGCAGTGGAACAAACACGCCCAACTCGGAAAAATCGCCACCAACGACAGTGGCGTTGTCACCGAACGTGGCCCCGATACCGTCCGGGGACCCGATATCTATTTCATCCAAAACCGCCGGCTTCCCGACGGAGCACCCACAGGTTGGGTGGAGGTTGTTCCCGATCTGTGCATTGAAGTGCTGTCTCCAAATGACCGGTGGTCCGACGTGATGTCCAAGGTGGATGAATTTCTCGCCGCCGGCGCCGCGGAGGTCTGGGTGATCGACCCCGACCTACGGGCGGTCCATGTCGTTCGTGGAGACTCTCCACTCCAGGTCTACCGCAACAACGACAGCCTGACGTCTTCCGTCCTTCCAGAATTTGAGTGTCAGGTCGCGGATCTGTTTGTTGAGTGTGATTGACTGTTGAGTGTGATTGACAAGGAACTTTCGTGTCCGTTTCAACGTCCCAATTTACCAAGCTGCTCCCCAATGACGTCCTCGCGCGGGCGGAGCGGATGCGGATCAACCCCCGTCGCCGTCGGACGAACCGCATGCGCGGAGAGCACCTCTCCGGCAAAGGGGGAACGAGCATCGAGTTTTCCGACTTCCGCGACTATGTCCCCGGCGACGATATGCGGTATGTCGATTGGAACATCTTTTCCCGGTTGAATCAGCCCTATCTCAAACTCTTCGCCCACGAAGAGGAGATGCACGTTCCGATTCTCATTGATACCTCCGCGAGTATGGCCTTTGAAGGCAAATTCGAACTCGCACGGCAACTCGCGGCGTCATTGGGAGTGATGGGCCTGATGAGTGTGGAAAAGGTCAGTGTCTATCCTTGCGGCCCCCCGCCGAGGACGACGCCCAACCTGAAACCGTGTAGCGGACGGGCGAGCCTCAAAAAGTTCTTCGGGTTCCTCGAAGGTCTCTCCGCCGCCGGTGACCTGGGGATCGACCTGGCCATCGAGGAGGTCTTAAAGAACCATCGCGGGAAAGGGACTGCCATCGTTATCTCCGATTTCCTGACCTTTGGGGACGTCTCACGGTCATTCAACTTGCTTCACGGAGCCGGCCTGGAGATCTTCGGCTTACAGATTCTCGGACCCTCGGAACGGAACCCCGAACTGACCGGCGACCTGCGGTTTGTCGACAGTGAAAGCAGCCAGACGCTGGACGTCTCCTCCGTTGGGGAACTCTTAGGCATCTATCACGAGCACCGGCAGGCGCTGGAAGACTATCTCGGCAGCGAGTGCCGCAAACGCGCTGGACGGTTTTTGTCTGTGGGAAGCGACGCACCGCTCAAAACGGTGCTGTTCGACACGCTCCTGCGACAGGGGTGGATCAGGTAGCAGGAGATGCGGAAAATGTGGAGGATCGAATAATGCCATCTCCATTTCCCGGAATGGATCCTTTTATTGAATCGCAACGATTCGAGGAGTTTCACTCCGTCTATATTGTGACTCTGGCGGAACTGCTCGTGCCGCTGGTCCGGCCCAATTACACCGTGGACGTGGAGCGCTATATCTTTCTTTCTTCGGCTGATGGGCAACGGATGTACAAGCCCGACGTGTCGTTGGTGAGCGGCGAAGGGACCTCGCAGTCCCGGCCCGACAACGTGACGGTTTCAACTCTGGAGCCACAAATCGTCCAGGTTCCGGCAGAGGACGATGAGGGGCAGGCGTTTCTGACAATTCGCTCCCGCGATCAACGGCGAATAATCACCGTGATCGAATTGCTCTCTCCGACAAACAAAGATTCTCATGGGGGCCAAAAAGAATATCTTACAAAACGCGCCAATTATCTGAAAACGGCGGCAAACATTGTTGAGATCGACCTACTACGAGGGGGAACGCGATTGCCTTCCGCTCCCGTGTTGGTGGATGGGGAGTTCTGCGCGTTCGTGATCCGACACGGCGATCGCGCCCATGTCGCAGGATATTCCTGGAGCCTGACGGACCGTTTGCCGGTCATTCCGATTCCGTTGGAGACCCAGCCCGATATCGGTTTGGATCTCCAACGGGCATTCGACCTGGTTTACAACCGACGAGGTTACGACTACGCCCTGGACTACGATGCGGAGATTGATCCCCCATTGGATTCGTCAGGTCTGGCCTGGGTCACCGAATGCCTGCAGGCTCGTTAATCCCCGATTTTGGCAAAGCGATTCTCCCGGAAGATTTGAAACACGATGAGTTGGCTCACAAGTTGGATTCCCAATTTCTTCACTCCCTCGTCGGCGTGGCTGTTCAGCCTGCTGATTCCGATCATTGTGTTTTACTTTTTGAAACTTCGTCGGACCCGACTCGAAGTGTCTTCGTTGGCACTCTGGCGACAGGTGATCAATGACCAGCGAGTGAATGCCCCTTTCCAGCGGTTCAAACGGAACATCCTGCTCTTTCTCCAACTGGCGCTCTTATGCCTGATTGCCCTGGCGGCGATGCAGCCATTTTTTCCCGGGGATGCCGAACGGCTCCAGTATCTCCCGATTCTCATCGACTGTTCCGCGAGCATGGCCGCCACGGACGCCGAAGGGAAAACTCGTCTCGAACTGGCCAAGGAAGAGGTCGCAGAAATCATCGAGGGGCTCATGCCGGGGCAGCAACTGACATTGATTTCCGTCGGCAATTCCGCGCGGCGTCTGACCGACTTCACCGACAACAAACCGGTGCTGAGAGAAGCGCTCGAGTCGATCGAGATTGTTGATGTTCCCAGCAAGATCGAAGATGGCCTGCGCCTGTCCCAGGCACTCGCGAGGACTCACGAGATCGAGAAGATTCGGTTCTATTCAGACGGCAACCTGCCCACGCGAATCAATCCCGCGACCGGCAAACCGATGGCCGCGGTGAACTTTGATTTGCCCTTTGCCGTCGACTTCTTTCAGATGCCCGCGGCCGGAAACAACATGGGCATCACGGCCCTCAACGCCCGGCGGGCAAACCAAGAACGCTGGGATGTCTTCCTTCGCGTGGAAGGGACTCCATCGGGGAGTACCGAGTCGAGAGTCGTGCTGATGGCCAACGGACAGGTTGCCGGGGAAGATCGCGTCATTCTCGGTCCGGGCGAGTCGCAACGACTCGTTTTCGGAGTTCCCGCGGATGCGGCCAATCACTTAGTGGCGAAACTCGAACCGATCGGGGCGGATGCCCTGGAGATCGACAATCGGGCGTGGCTCGATCTGCCCGCGGCGAGGGAGATTACTGTCTACTGTCCCCCAGAGTTGTTGACGTTTCGACATGCGTTGGAATCGCTGGAAGGAGTGCGTGTGGAGCCCGCCGGAGATGGTGCCGCCGACCGCGTCGCGTACGATCTGGTGATTTCCGATCAGGCCGACGACCAGGCTCGGGAAGCGCCGGTGGTCTTGATGGTCGGCACTCTGCCGGATGACCTCACGGAGATGATCACCATCCTTGAGGAACCCGCCGAAGTGGTCGATTTTCAACGGGATGCTCAACTTCTGCAGCATGTGCAATTGAAAGATGTCATCATCTCCGAATCGCCCGAAAAGAAGGAGGGGGTCGAGGATCCCGATATCGAGCAGCTAGGGTATACCATGCTGGCCTACGGCAATCGCGGCCCGCTGATTCTCCGTCAGCGCGACGGCACCAAAGTGACCTACTTTCTCCTGTTTCACACCGACCGCTCGACGCTCCCGTATCGCGTCGGCTTTCCGGTGTTGGTCAATAATCTCCTTAGCGAGGCGCTTCAGTTTGCGTCACTGGGAGAAATGCAGGCGGCGAAGACAGGCGTGCTGCCGTCGGTCAGCCTGACCAAGAATGAGACGTATCGTGTCACTCGTCCCGATGGCAAGCATGAAGAGCGCATGACCAATGACGATGGACTGCTCGTCGGCGTTCCCGCCTCACAGATCGGCGAATACGAAATCCGGTCGGAGGGGAACCTCGTCGACAAGATCGGCGTCGGCCTGCTCGATCCCTCCGAGACGTCGCTGTTCGCCGTGGACAAGATTCAGTTCAATGAACTGTCGGTCCAGGCGGAGGACCAGAAATTGAAGACGGACAAACCACTTTGGCCGAAGATCGCGTTTGCGGCCTTTGCGTTACTGCTGTTTGAATGGTGGTATTTCCAGAAGCGTCCCGCTGGGATTCCTGATTAGACAATCAACGATTCCTTTGGAGTGCGGCGACTCGTCGCTGCTTTCCGTCAACCGAAGGTGTGATTCGAGGAAATGGGGACGCCATCATCAGATGTGTCCTTCTTCGAAATTGTCATTCGAAACCGTCTGTTTGGACGTCACAATTCGTTGACCGATGAGACCTTTTCCATGTTCGGAACGGTGGCAAGACTGATGTTGAGGTTGCGAATCCCCATCGCTCTACTCGCCATTCTCACGGGAATTGGCCAAGCGGAACAGGTCGTGACGGCAGACACGATCCCGTTGATCGTCGACATCGATTCCAGTTCGACGCCGATGCGGACCACTGGGCCCATCCCGATGTCGGTTCGTGTTCAATGGACAGGCCCGCCCGCCATTTTGGAAGGGGATTTGCAGTTTCAGATCACAGACATGTCCGGGGACCTGACATCGGTGTCGGTCCTTCCCGATCTGCACCTCACCGAAGGGACGCAATACTTTCAGTTTCTTCTCCCCCCGGTCGAGTCGGATCACTGGGATTCGCAGTTCACCGTGAGGACAACATTTGTCTCAGAGCGTGGCCGGTTTCTGATCAGCGAGCAGAATCTGACGCTTCGAGGCGTCAACTCACGCACGTTGGTTCTCCGCGTGGCCACCAACCGCGATTCGCTCAAACGTGATGAACTTGATGAGATTGAAGGGACGCTGGCCTTGGATCGCTGGTTTCGTGCCCTTCCGGGTGCGGGAGAAAAAATTCCGATGCGAACGCTGACGTCTCCGATCGACGTCGCGGACCTGCCGACACTTCCTCTCCAGCACTGCGTCCAGGATCTACTGGTGATCTGGGGGGACGCCTTGGGAAAATTGTCCGAGCAGCAGCGCGCGGCCATCGTCGGCTGGGTCCGGGGGGGAGGGAGGCTCTGCGTGGCCGTGGACGAGTCCCCGTTCAATTCCGAAGACGTTGATTTGCTCCATGAGCTTTTGGGGAAGAGGTTGGACTCGGGATTCTTCTCACGAACCACATCAGGGGAACTCCTGTGGCCGGAAAACGCCTCGCTGCTGACCAACCGTTTTGGTTGGGGGACGGTACTCGTCACGAAAGTCGACGACATCACCCGGCAGGCGAACTCGCGGAAATGGCGAGAAGCACTCTGCCTGCTATGGGATCTTCGCGAGGACCAGAAGGGCTCCATCCTCAGAAACGGCTTCCTTTCGCTCGATGTCCTGCAGACGCTACGCAACGAACAGGTTTATGGAGACAACCGCGAACTGGATCGCATGGCCGCGGACTTTCGGCCGCAACCGATCTCCGGAGGAACGGGCCTGCTTCAGGCAACGTTGCCATCGGGGATGCAATTGGTCCCGCTCTGGTTAATGGGGCTGACCTTGATGCTCTATATCCTGGCGATTGGACCAGCGGAGTGGATCGGCTTGGGCAAACTTCGGCTGCGAAGATTGACGTGGGTGACGTTTCCCTTAACGACGTTGGTCTTCGCGGGGGGGGCGATCGCGTTGTCAAACGTCATGATGGCAGGCCGCGACAACGGCGGGAGCGTCACATTCATCGACGTGACGGAAGACGGCTTGGTCGCTCGGGAAAACCGCATTCAATTGCATTTTTCGTCTTCCTCCGGTCGGCAGGAAGTTCCGCTCACGAACGCCTTGTATTCGCCGGTCAGTCACCGCAAGTTGGGTGCGGCGGATGTCTATCAACTACAGCAAGCAGCGCAAGCCGACGCGGCGCGGGTCCCTCCCGTCGTCCAGGGGACGCTCCCCGTCCGGGCGACGATTGTCGAGAACGTCGACAAATGGACTCCCCGACTCGCGAGGACGCTCACCATCCCCGCTGAACCAAGAAAAGCGCCCAGTAATTTTGACTGGACGCTCCCGGTGAATCCTCGGATCCAACGGCATGTCGATGAACTGGGGCAAAAGATTCGCGAAGCCTTCCCGGGCGATGTTCACGCCCAATTGTTCCGTAGGAATTGCTATCACGATCGGGAAGTCGGCCCCGAACATGAAGCCGATGAGGCGGATGATCGCACCGTCCTCCTCGGGGTGTCGGAAATCATCACCAGTCCCTATGAATTGTCACAAGTGCGCGTGGCTCGTCTGGGGCAAAACGGAACGGTCCGCA
>JAGQQQ010000503.1 GCA_020426125.1 Planctomycetaceae bacterium | reverse complement strand
TGGATGATTCTCTTGACGCCATCTTCTCCGAAAGCTTCAAACGTTGTCGGTTCATCGCTTGGCATTTACCGGCCCTCACTTCTTTTTTAGTTCGTCCTCATGCTCTCGAATTGCCTTCTCGGCTGCATCGTCCGCAATGATGCGAAGCCAATCGGAAAGCGATCTCCGCGACAGGCGCGCGGCCTTCTCCCATTGGCGTTTCTGTTCCGGGGAACATCTGCCAAGGAATCTCTCTGTCATCGCTTCTGTGTCTCCGCTCATCTTCAAAATTGTGCGTACACTGTTCGCGCTTGACAAGCCGTAACACGATGTAATAACACTGCGCGTACATCGCCATCAGCCGGGACCAGCGGCAAGGCGAGACGACAATCAGACATTTCGGGCATTGCCCGTTTTCAAGCCTGCATTTGGTTCTGGTCTAACCTGATGCAGGCTTGTTTCGTTCAGAGAAAGGAAGGATCGAAACGGGCGCACGAAAAAAGCCCTCGCGAGCGTTTCGCCAGGGCCTTAAGGACGTCCGCCATCCCTGAACTTCTCACGGCAAAGGGATGGCCAACGCAAGGAATTACGCCCCATGATCACATCAACGACAAGTCCAGACCAAAAAGTCAGCCCATAATCTCAGGAGATCCGGGACGTTATCCAGTCCCATTTCGACTTTGCGAAGGTTGAGGCAAGCGTCTGTCGCTCAGGTGGGAATCTCCTCAAGTTTGAAACCGGCATTGAGGTTGAGTCGATTTCGGGACCATGCCGAGAGATGGCGGCGGATTCGCTTCGCCAGATCGCCGGGAAGCTACTCGCAGCGGCTGCCAAGTTGAGCGGATCGGCGGACGAAATCCCCATGACGATCATCCGACCCGAGTACCGGTTCAGCTTTGGCCGAGAACTTGTCGCGGAAATCGCGGTCTTCAACGTCGACAGCGAGGAAGAAGCCGAGCTTCGGGCGCGTGAATTGATGGCCCTTCTCCGAGGCGCCCCCAGTGATCAGCCCGCACACGCAATAGGGGCTGCATAGAGGGACCTTCACCGGAAGCGGGGGCTTCCGGTCGGCTGTTCTATCGCAGAGGCGGTGGGGCAGTCCTTTTCGCCCTGATCGGTTGCGAGACGACCGGGCAACATCGCCTCGGGGATCGGTCGCACATCCCCGGGGCTTTTTCGTGTTGTTGGGGCAAAGGTGAAACGGCATGGCATCCTTGACGAAGCGTAAGATCGGGACATGGCAAGTCTCGTATCACAATGAGGATGGATCCCGGAAGTATCTCTACTTGCCCGACATGACGCGGCGGCAAGCTGCGACCGTCCAGAATCACGCTGCGGCGATCGTCTCGTCAAAGATCAGCGGGCTTTCTCTCGATCCGTCAACAGCGTCATGGATCGCGAACCTCGGGGACGACTTGCGGGCCAATCTGGAAAACCTCGCCCTGGTCGAGAAGCGGCGTACGCGGACACTCAAGGCGTTTCTTGAGACGTACATCGGCGACCGGCCAACATTGAAGCCCGCGACGGTCGCGAAGTTCAACAGTTCGAAAACACGGATCGTCAAACACTTCGGGGACATCGAACTACGGACGATCACAGAAGGGGACGCGGACGACTGGCGGAATGCGATGACTCTTGAAGGGCTGGCAGAGAACACCATCAGGAAACACATCAAGATTGCAAAGCAGGTGTTCCGGTACGCTCGGCGGAAAAAGCTGATTGAGGAAAACCCATTTGAGGACATGGCGGCGGCGGATGTCACGAACACATCCCGGCGATTCTTCGTGACGCGGGAAATGGCTCAGGCTGTGCTTGATGCCTGCACTGACGACGAGTTCCGGCTGATCTTCGCGTTGGCCAGGTTCGCCGGACTCAGGACACCATCCGAGACGCTGGCATTGACCTGGGACGATGTGGATTGGGAGAGAAACCTCTTGCACGTCCACAGCGTGAAGACGGAACGCTACAGCGGCAAAGAATCGAGGGTTGTTCCCATCTTCCCCGAACTCAAAGAAATTCTTGACCGGGTGTGGGCAATGGCGCCAGAGGGTGTCCACATCATCACGCGATATCGCGACTCAACGCAGAACCTTCGAACTCGACTTGCCAAGACGGTTAAAAGGGCAGGCCTTCAACCGTGGCCAAAGCTGTTCCACAACTGCCGGTCGACTTTCCAGACTGAGATGCCGGACCACAATCCATTTGACCTTGTGTGTTCGATCCTCGGCAACTCGCGACCCGTGGCCATTCGGTACTATGCCCAAGCGACTACTGACCGGCTGATGGCAATGAAAAGCCCGACCGTACAGGGAATCGTACAGGGAACTGGAGTGAAACGGGCGTCAACAGTAGTGAACAGAGAAAATGACACCCGCGAAGAAACCGGCATGAATCATGCCAAAACCAATATTCATTGACTCCGAGAGTGTTAAGAAGACATCTGCTCAGATGGCCCTGGCGGGACTCGAACCCGCACTGGCGCGATTTTAAGTCGCGTGCCTCTGCCTATTGGGCTACAGGGCCATGATTTGCGGATTCTAGTCGGGAGTTCGATGGGAATGAAGTGCGGACACCGTCTCACAGGTGTGGTTCCCCAAAAAGGTCCGAAAGCTCCGAGTGGTTCATGGCTCGTGCGAGTTACAATCGCGACAACGAAGATGGGGCCGAATTTTCGCCATTGTTGCCGGGCCAATTCCCGAAACGCGATCAACGTCATCGATCGAGAGAAACGGCCCCCGGATTTCGCGGTCTTCCACGATGCGTCGCCCCATCACCTCTCCGACAGATTCGAGTTGCATCCACTCGATCCACCCAGCCTCGTTGATCTCGATCTGGAATTCCAGTTTTCGCGACTCCAGCCGCTTTCGTTCGATCCATCCTCCGCCGCTCTTCAACTGATAGAGATGGAGTCCACTGCATGCCAACACGAACAGCATGAGGCCGATCAGCACATTCTGATCCGACCGCGTCAGTCCCGGCCGGTCCTCGGAAAGGGAGTCCAGGTTACTCGGCGGCTCGTTCATCACTTCTGTTCCGTTGGCTGTGAGACATCCGGATCTCTTCCGGCAATGGTCCAGCAGGAAGGATGCTGTTCCAATCCAATCGCTGGATAGTAGGTCACGGCTCCCGGCGCCGCGATAAGAACCAATCGAGTCTGGAAGCCCGCTTCCTGATGGGTCCGGAGAAGAAGTTCGCGGCCAATTCCCTGACGCTGGTATTCGCTGGAAACCGCGAGGTCGGAAAGGTACGTACAGTAGGAAAAATCAGTAATGGCTCGCGAGACACCGACAAGTTGTCCATGGTGCCGGGCCGTCACGATCACGTCGGCCTGATCGAGCATCACTTGCATTCGTTCGCGGTCCTGCACAGGGCGACGCTCACCCAAAGTGGAACGGACAAGCACGTGAATAAACTCGTTCACATTCAGGTCCGGCTCGACAGCGAATTCGACTTCAGCGAGGATAGCCATTTGGTTTGACATCTCTTTTTCCAAAATGCGTGGGGGCGCCCGTTGGCCGATTATCACGACTCAGAGATTGAATTTCGATACCCCGATGGTTGGGAATTGATCCAGGACGAAGTTGACGGAGACCCGTCTGTGACGGTTCAGCGGGATGGGGCCTTTTGGACGGCGACCATCCTCAAGTCGCGTCCTGCGGTTGAGGATGTGCTCTCGCAAGCGACGGACGCATTCCGGGAGGAGTACGACGAACTCGATGTTTATGAATCGCAGGCCCCATTGTGTGGAGAAAAGCACCCGTTTCGAGAAATCGAGTTCTTTGCGGTGGATCTGGTCAATCGCGTCTGGTTGAGAGCACTGCGCAACGGTCGATTCACACTCTTCATCATGGCACAGGCCACCGACCACGAATGTGAGGAACTTTCCCCGATCTTCGATGCGATTACCGCCAGCTTAGCGATCGTCTCAGATGATGATAAACTGATCAATTGAGGAGCGAGATGTCGAGTTGGGAGGAACTTCTGGGACGGGGACCATCGACTTCGAAACATCGCGTTCCGAAAACGGCTCTGTTGCGTGGACTCGCCTCCTGACAGCTGAATTGCCACAATCTTCAAACCGTCGGATGTTTGGAAGTCCCGTTCAGGATGGTTTTTGACAATGAGATCACGTTTCCACGATTTCGTTTTGTGTTCGCGGCTCGGCTTACTCGGGGTGTGTCTCTCCCTGACGATGGGGTGTCCCCAGGCTGACCGGGAACAGTTGACTCCGCCGCCCCCCGCCCAGGTGCCAACGGCCGAAGAGACGCCGCACAGAGGTGAAGCGAAGGTGTTGGCGGATGACTCCGATGCGACGGCGTCCGCCACGGTCGACATTGCCATCCCTGTGACGGAGGAGGAACAGGCGCAAGGTTGGATCGCGCTCTATGACGGCCACTCGCTGTTCGGTTGGACTTCGAATGAGCCGGAAGTGAACTGGGAGGTGGCTGATGGAGCCATCACCGCCGATTCGGGACCGATTGGACTCTTGCTGACCACGGTCCCGTTCGCGGATTTTGAACTCGTTTGCGAGTATCGGATGGAAGCTGGCGGAAACAGCGGAATCTTCGTTCGTACGCTCACGAAGCCTGAGGATGTGACAAAGGATTGCTACGAGGTCAACATCGCAGACGACCATCCCGACGGGTTCCTCACAGGAAGCATCGTCGGGCACGCCAAACCTGAGAAAGGCATTCTCGGATCGGGCGACTGGGCAACCTTGAGAATTGTGGCCATCGGGAATGCCATAGCGGTCCACCACAATGATCAGGAAGTCCTGAACTACACGGACGAAAATTCCGTGAGATTGGCGGGGCAGATTGGACTTCAGAAGAACAAGGGGAAAATCGAATTTCGGAAGGTCGCGCTCAAACCTCTTCGCATGCAGTCTCTATTCAATGGCACCGATCTGTCTGGCTGGCGAGAGGTCCCCGGCTCCCAAAGCGAGTTCACCGTCGAAGAGGGCGTCATTCGCGTGAAGAGCGGACAAGGATTCTGGGAAACGGATGAAAAATTCCAGGATTTCGTGTTCCAGGGGCAGGCGAAGACCCACGCTCCAGACCTCAACAGCGGATTTTTCTTCCGAGCGATGCCGGGGACCGAAGAGGCCCCCAGCAACGGCTACGAAGTCCAGATCCACAACGGTTTCAAGAATGGCGACCGCTCGCAACCTGTTAACGCGGGAACGGGAGCGATCTTCCGTCGCGTGGAGGCGCGGCGTGTGATTCCCGACGACAAGAAATGGTTTACCACAACTCTCGTTGCAGCTGGCGACCATATTGCCGTTTGGGTCGATGGTTACCAGGTTGTCGATTGGGTGGATGATCGCAAAGCTGACGAGAATCCACGGAAAGGCCTCCGCACGGAAGGGGGTCATATCAGTCTTCAAGGTCACGACCCGACGACGGACCTCTCTTTTCGAAATCTTTTCATTGCGAAACTCCCACTTGATTAGAATGGGAACAGTAGAGTATCCACCACTGAAGGTGGCTCTTTTTGCAATCCTTGCATCCCACTGAGACAGAAGATTCCGTTTTTTGTTGGGACAATGTCGCACTCTGGCTCAACAAGTCGTGTTCTCCAAACTCCACGGGCGATCGTCTGGGCA
>JAGQQQ010000502.1 GCA_020426125.1 Planctomycetaceae bacterium | reverse complement strand
ATCATGAAGTGTGACACCATCGTCGAGGCGCTCCTCGCCGCCTACGACAATATTGGGATTACCGTCCCGTTGGTGGTTCGCTTAGAAGGAACCAACGTGGAGAAGGCTCGGCAGATGCTCGCCGATTCGGGCAAGCAGATTACCACGGCCAACAACCTCACCGACGCGGCCCAGAAGGTGGTTGCGACTCTCGGGGCGTGATGAAACCGACGGGATTCGAGTCTCGCGAAAAAAGGCGGATGGTATCGTGCCATCCGCCTTTGCTCCTTTCCGAACGGTCGGGCCGCTGCTACTATCAGTCGAGATGACCAGTGGACGGAATCACATTGGCCGCCGGAGGACTGCCGTTCTCCGTGTGAGGATTCTTGATATTCAGGATTTGGAGTAAAGGAAGACGTATGCTCCGCGGATACGCGAAACTCTTCTTAGCAGGGATGGTGCTTATGACTGCCGGCAACACCGCCACGGCCGAGCCCGAAATGGTGACCTCCGTCGAGGGGATTACCGAATATCGTTTGGAAAATGGCGTTCGGATTCTGCTGTTCCCCGACCCGTCCAAGCCGCAAGTGACGGTGAACATGACGGTGTTCGTCGGCTCCCGACATGAGGGATACGGCGAAGCGGGAATGGCCCACTTGCTGGAACATATGCTGTTCAAGGGGACCCCGGCCCATCCGAACATTCCCAAGGTCCTCAAAGAACACGGGGCCGAATTCAACGGCACCACCTGGCTCGACCGAACCAACTATTACGAGACGCTTCCCGCGAGCGATCAGAACCTTGAGTTCGCGCTCAAGCTCGAGGCGGACCGGTTGGTCAACAGCTATGTCAAAGGAGAGGACCTGAAGTCAGAAATGACAGTCGTCCGGAACGAATTCGAACGGGGAGAGAATTCCCCGTCTCAAATTCTCGCCCAGCGGATGATGTCTGCCTCCTATGAATGGCATAACTACGGCAAGTCGACGATCGGCAACCGCGCCGACATTGAGCGGGTGCCAATAGAGAACCTTCAGCGGTTCTATCGCAAGTATTACCAACCCGACAACATCATGGTTGTCGTCGCCGGCTCGTTTGATCCCGACAAGGCGCTGTCGCAGATTGAAGAACACTTTGGCGTGATTCCCCGTCCTGAGCGGACACTTGACAACACGTATACGCAAGAGCCCGCCCAAGACGGCGAGCGGATGGTGATTCTTAATCGCGTCGGCGATGTGGGCATGGCCGGAGCCGTTTATCACATTCCTTCAGGTGCCCATCCCGATTATGTCGACGTCGACGTGCTGGAACACATTCTGACGTCGTCACCATCGGGGCGGCTCTACAAGGCCCTCGTGGAAACCAAGATCGCCGCGAGTGTCTCGGGGGCGGCCTTTGCTCTGCATGATCCCGGGGTGCTGCGGTTGATGGCGACGGCCTCTCCAGGCACGGATCCTCGTGATGTGCTCAGCCGCATGCTCGAAGTCACCGAGTCGGTCGGTGAAGAGGGTGTCACGGAAGAAGAAGTCGAACGAGCCAAACGCTACTGGATGAAGGTCTGGGAAATGGCCCTGTCCGACAGCAGTCGGATGGCCATTCAACTGAGTGAATGGGCCGCTCAGGGAGACTGGCGGCTGATGTTTCTCTACCGCGACCGTCTTGAACAGGTCACTCCAGACAGCGTCAACGAAGCTGCCAAGAAGTATCTGCAACAGAACAACCGCACGGCTGGCCTGTTTATTCCGACGGAATCTCCCGAACGAATCAGCATTCCGGAAACTCCGAGCCTCGCGGAGATGATCGGCGATTATCAGGGACGCGAAGGCGTGGCGATGGGCGAAGCGTTCGACGTGTCGCCCGCCAATATCGAGGAGCGGACCACCCGTCTCGAACTTCCTTCGGGAGTCAAGGCAGCGTTTCTCCCGAAGAAGACGCGAGGAGAAACGGTCGTCGTCCGGCTGAGACTGCAATATGGCACCGCCAACACATTGAAAGGACTGGCCACGGCCTGTGACGTCATGCCGGCCCTGATGATGCGTGGAACGGAGAAACTGACTCGCCAGCAGATTCAGGACGAACTCGACAAAAACAAAGCCCGTATCTCTCCCAGTGGGAGTGCTGGCGAAGCCGAGTTTCAGATCGAAACCCGGAAAGAACATCTTCCGGCTGTGCTCGAGATCTTGCGTCAGGTGCTTCGGGAGCCGACCTTTCCGGAGTCGGAACTGGAGATCATTCGCAATCAACGGATTGCCGGCCTGGAACAACAGTTGACCGATCCGACGGCGCTGGCCCAAGTTGCCGTTTCCAAGGCCTTGAATGCGGATTATCCCGAGGACGACGTTCGCTATGTTCCCAGCGTCAAGGAATCGATTGAACACTGGAAGGGAGTGAGCCGCGAACAGGTCTTGAAACTCTACGAAGACTTTCTCGGAGGACAGATTGGCGAAGTGGCCGTCGTCGGGGATTTCGAAACGAGCGAAATTCAACCGCTCATTGAGAATCTCCTGGCAGATTGGAAAACCGAACAACCGTATGAGCATATCGGTCGGACCGGCGAAGTCGAGATCGAGACGGATCGGATTGCCATCGAGACCCCCGACAAGGAAAACGCGACCTATCTTGCGGGAACTGTGTTTCCGATGTCCGATTCGAACCCGGACTATCCGGCATTGGTGATTGGCAACTATGTGTTGGGAAGTAGCGGACTTTCCTCGCGACTGGGAGATCGTGTCCGCCAGAAGGAAGGGCTCTCCTATGGCGTCGGCTCATTCATCCGCGCCGCCTCGCAAGATGAGCGAAGCAGCTTCTACGCATATGCCATTACGAACCCGGCCAACATGCCGAAGGTTGAAGCGGCAATTCGCGAGGAGCTCGACAAGCTCCTGGCCGAAGGGGTGACCGAAGAGGAACTCGCTGCCGCCCAGCAGGGGTACATCGAGCGGCAGACCGTCGATCGATCCGATGACAAACAGCTGGCCGCCCTGCTCGTTTCCACAGCTCACTTGGGACGTGACATGTCCTACTATGCCGAGCGAGAGGAACGAATCAAAAAGCTCACTGTCGCAGATGTGACCAAGACTCTGAATGACTGGATTCAGCCGAAGAAGATCGTGGTGGTCGTGGCTGGAGATTTTGCGAACGCCAAGAAGGAAGAAGAAAAGCCCATGCCGGCAACCACGGACAATTCCAGCGGAGGAGACTTCAAGACCACCGATTCCGGTCTCAAGTACAAGGTCCTTGAGCCGGGAGATGGCAAGCAGCCCGCCGCGTCCAGTACCGTCGTCTGTCACTACAAAGGATGGCTCGACAACGGGGAACAGTTTGACAGTTCCTATGATCGCGGTGAGCCAACGACCTTCCCGCTCAACGGCGTCATCAAAGGCTGGACGGAAGGCCTCCAACTCATCAAGGAAGGGGGCAAGATTGAACTCGAAATTCCCGCCGAACTCGGCTACGGCTCGCGAGCCGTGGGGGGAGTCATTCCTGCGAATTCGACGCTGCATTTCATTGTCGAGTTGATTGAAGTGAAATAGGAAATTGTCCAGAATCCTGTGAAGCCGGTTGCCGAGACGACCGGCTTTCTTTTTTCCAAAACATCATTCGTATTCCCGTGTGAGATCGAGAAACGCATCAATGAACCGATTCCTGTGCGGACTAACCCTGTTGACGATATTCTCCGGCTGCGTGGCGACTCCCGAGGAAGTTGCGGAACAGAAACGCAAACGAGATGAGGAGCGGATCGCTCAACTGAATCTCGAAGCGGACTCGGACCCGGAACACGCTGAGATGACCGCCGCGGAACTCTCTCGAGTGGAAACGGTCAGCGGAGAATCCCCCGCGTCTTCGTCCGGCGACATGCGTGCGACGAACTCCGGCCTGAAATACAAGATCATCCGCAAAGGGACCGGAGCCCGGCCCAACACAAATTCCACTGTCTTGGCCCATTACCGGGGCTGGCTCGACGACGGCACCGAGTTCGATAGCTCCTACAAACGAGGAGAACCGACAGAATTTCCGTTGCGTGGGGTGATTGGCGGTTGGACCGAAGGGCTGCAGCTCATCAACGAAGGGGGAAAGATCGAGTTGGAGATCCCGTCGGATTTGGGTTACGGCGATCAAGGTATGCCCCTCGCGGGAATCCCCGGAGGAGCAACCCTGCACTTTGAAATTGAACTCGTGAAAGTTGTCAATTGATTGACCGAGTTTTGGATCGCTGCGAAGTCCGTCGACTTTAGAGTCCGCTTTCTTCCCCGTGTCGTAAATCACGCGGAGCGGGGAAGTCGTTCCCATTCGTCACGCACAAGCCGCAGTCCCTCGCAGCACAGTTCGTACTCGTCGCTGAGCCGTTTCAGGATCTCGGAGTAGCTAACTTGTTGCTCACTCGAAAGCCGATGAGCGATCAAGTACGACCGTTTTCCTTGTTCGCAGTAGTCAACGAGTGCGTCTTTACGCTCCCAGTTTTTGAGTCGCTTGAGAGCTTCGGGGTAGACTCCCGTCCAGAAGAGCGTGAA
>JAGQQQ010000501.1 GCA_020426125.1 Planctomycetaceae bacterium | reverse complement strand
AGATGCGAGTCTACCCACGAACTCCCGCGGAGTTCCCCATGCCTGCAACGGGCGCCCAGCTTGCGATCTCTTGCCAATTCGTGACTGCCCTGACAGAACTCATGATCGCCGGCGAGGTGAATACGTTTCATGCCCAGGATCTGCGACATGGCTCGTTTCGGGAGTTCGCGGACCGAGAGTTTCTCACCTCGGCGATTCCCGATCTCGAGCGGATTCCTCCCGACGCCGATTTCCGATCGGAGTTCGTCTTAAACCAGCCGGCGCGAGTGATCGATGGCGCGGCTACGGCCTCTCACTTTTCCATTGACCCGTTTTCGATGGCAGGGGCATTTGGGCTTCATCTTCCTTCTTTGTCTCTCGCCCTCTCCGTGCGAAATCCTGGAGAACGTGACTGGCAACCCTACGGAGAACTCGAGATGAATGTCGTCCGCTACTATCGTAGCCAGGTGGAAAAACCCATTGGCGACAATAGGGAGGTGCGGTTCCAAGCACAAACCGATTCGCTGGCATCCGGGCAATGGAGATTCGCGGAATCCCAAAATGTCTTGATTCCCCATGTTGACGCGGATCGGCTACTCAAGAAGATGATCGAAGCCCGCCGTGAGTCCGACCCTCCGCCTGGAGAAGGAAACTTCGACTTCCCCCGAATGGGGAATTCTGGACTTACCTTGGAAAGCGTCCCCTGGCAGTCGGGAACACTTGCGTTTCAGTTTCAAAAACTGACCGAGAATGAGCGAATTGCCCCAGAACTCGATTCGCCATTCACGCCTCTGGGAACAAGCTATCAGGCAAACATCCGTGTGTTTCAAGAGCAGCCACCTGCGAATCCATTGAATCCGACAACGCCTTTGACAACAAACGGGAGCAACCCATTCGACCGAGGTGGGATCCAATTCCGGGGAAGCGAGTTCGCTCCGGCACCCTTCACGACGAGAATTCCATCAACTGACATCCCTGGTTCAAATCGTATCACATGGTAAATCCTGGATCGGACGGTCCAGTCCTCTTGTGGGGCTTCAGTTTCATTATGCGCCGACATCAGTCGTGGCGGGATGATTGCGGTTCTTTCAAGACAAACATGAGCCTGTCTTTCTGTTGCCAACTTTTGGAACAAAATCAAGCCGATCGGTTTTGGGTTCCACCCGATACTGAACGACCATTGCTCCATCGTGTCCGATTGAGCTCGGACAGACGGTTTGAGGGGCATCGTGAGTTCGATATCGGACCTTCGGTTTTGGTTGATTCTGAACCGGAAGATTCTTTCCGTTATGATGACGGCAGAGACCATCGAAGCAACGTTTCATGACTGTTGGACGGCGATTGCTGACTGGCCGAGCGGTTCGGGCAATACGCTCAGTGATCATCTGTTAACTCGCAGGGAGGGATTCGTTCGGTGATTGGGGAGGGGGCACCAAAGCTCATCGGGGTTTTCGTCCCCATCGGAGGATGTAAACCGTCCATCCGATGCCAGCCGTGAAGAGGATCACGAGCAGCCAGGTCAGTTTGCTGTTCGAGTCAGCAAAGGAGCGTCGATACAGATCACGAAGGTCAGAACGAGCGCGACTCCGTTAAGGATCATTGTCAGGAAGTGCCACGGAAAAATGGCATACGGGGAAATCTCAGTCCCCTGGGAAATCCAATCGCTCTGCACCAGGAGATACGGGACATAAACGGCCATATTCCCCAGTGCGCCAATGACGACTCGACATTCCAGGCCATTCACAACAGCATATCCTTCGGAATTTTGAGAAAGGTACTCCCATCCGGCCTTCTCGAAAAAGGTAACACAACCGAAAACCTTGCCCCGGAGGCCTTCAACAGCCGATAACTGCCGACTCGTCCTCATTCGGCGTTTGCTTGGGCTCTTGGGGCCGGTAAGATTCTATCGTCAGGGAATCGGTCCCGAATACGGTTGAGGAGACTTGCAATGACTCGACATTCCATTTCCAGGCCTGCTCGACAGGGGTTTACCCTCATTGAGTTGCTGGTGGTGATTGCCATCATTGGAGTGCTTGTCGCATTGCTCATGCCTGCGGTCCAGCAGGCCCGCGCCGCAGCCCGTCGAGCGCAGTGCGCAAACAATCTGAAGCAACTCGCTTTGGCGGCCCATTCCTTTCACGACACGCATGGGGCTTTTCCCCCCGCGCGGTTAATTCTGGACGTCCCGCGAACGCAGAACAACTCCGGGACCTTCGTGGGGCTGGATGAACCCACCTGGCTCGTGCGACTGCTGCCGTTTGTGGAACAAGCGGCACTCCATCGCCAATGGGACGAATACGCCCCCTACGGAACCAATCCCGAGACCGCGAGAAATCAGGCACTCCCAGTGTTTCTTTGTCCCGAGCGAGACTCAGCCAACGACGCCGTCGTGGAGGACGAGTCGGTGATTATTCGCCTGCCGTGTGGGTGTCCTCGCGGTTTCCAGGTCGTCCCGGGCGGGGCGGTCACCGATTATGCGGCGAACCATGGAGACCTTTCGCCCGGAGCCGTCGGTGCTCCGACCGATTTCTATTGGGGTGGCAACGGAACGGGAGTCCTCATTTCAAGCCGTCCCATCGGGGACGAAACCGCCATCGAACGAAAGTGGCGGGACAAAGTTCGGATCGCGGACATTACGGACGGGACAAGTGGCACATTTCTCATCGGGGAGTCGCACGTCCCGTTTGGTCAGCTCAACAAAACTCCCTACAACGGGCCAGCCTATTTTGGTCGACACCTGACGAATTTCGCCCGGATTGCGGGGCCTGGCGTCCCGTTGGCCCACAATCCTGGCGACCAGCGAGCGGATGCGTATTCTTTTGGAAGCTCCCACGCGGGAATCGTCCAATTCGCCCTAGCCGATGGAAGTGTTCGAGCCGTTTCCACATCGACCAGCACGCGCGTGCTCGGGAATCTGGCGAGTCGGAATGATGGTGAGACCGTCGGGGAATTCTGATTCATGCGGTTGCTGCTGGTAACTTGGATTTCCTTGGTCGCGGCGGGCTGTGGACCGGCGCGAGTCCCAACGTATCCCGTCTCGGGTCGCGTCGTCTTTTCCGATGGGGAGCCCGTTCGGACCGGAACAATCGAACTGGAGTCGGAAGAGTTTGGAACGACAGCCACTGGCACGATTCGGGAAGATGGATCGTTCGTCCTGGGGACCTACACGCCGGACGATGGCGCCGCTCCTGGCCGCCATCGGGCCATCGTGGTTCAGATCATTATCAACGACGGGCTCTCCGAGCATACGAAAGACCACGGCCGGACTGTTCCCCCGTTGTTTGGCGACTATGACACTTCCAACCTCACGGTCGTTGTCGAAGAACGAGACGAGAACGACTTGACCGTGACTCTGGAACAACCAGAGAACCGCTGATTGAAGATCTGTGGGCAAGCCCGTTCTCCAACAACGGCCGGAAGCTGGTGGCAAATGGATAGTCACCTTGTAAGGACTTCTCGTATCGACACCGCGCGCAGACCGCTCGACTGTTGCCCCTCAATTCCCAACTGCCCCCGTTGATGTGTATAATGCATCCGCGGAGAGTTTTCAGTGAACGACAATCAGCGAGGATTTGAGATGCCACGCCTTCATCAGGATTGCCCAGATTGCAATGACGCCCAGCAGAGTTCGGTGACCCGGCGACAGTTTGTTCAGGCGGGGGCGGCCGCGCTAGCGGCGGGGGCTTTGCCGTTGGGACTCGGAAGTCGAAGTCTGCAAGCAGCACCGACTCCCCAAAGTGGAGCGGAGACGGCCGTCAAACAACTGTTTGATTCTCTTAGCGACAAGCAACGAAGCGCCATCTGCTTTGGCTTCGATCACGCATCGCGAACGAAGATCAACGCGAACTGGGCGATCTCGGAAGCACGGATCGCCAGTGATTTTTACACGGACGACCAACGCCACCTCATCGGGGAGATCTTCAAAGGAGTCACCAGCGAAGATGGCCACGAACGGTTCCTGAAGCAGATGGAACATGACGATGGCGGTTTCGATCAGTATCACATCGCCATCTTTGGGGAGCCCGGAAGCGAACAGTTTGAATGGGCGCTGACCGGTCGCCATCTGACGATTCGTGCCGACGGTAATACGACCAAGGGCGTCGCACTTGGTGGACCTGTCGTCTACGGACACGGGGAAGAAGACCCGGCTCAGAACCTGTTCCATTACCAGACCAAGGCCGCGAACGAGGTCTTCAAAGCTCTGGACGCGAAGCAGGCGGAAGCAGCGTTGCTCGACAAGCCGCCGCGAGAGAACAACGTCGAGCTGCCCGGAAGTGCTGAACGAGCGGGCGGGATTGCCGTCTCCGAGCTATCTTCCGATCAGAAGGAACTGGTCGAGTCGGTCGTCAAAGTGCTGCTGGCTCCGTATCGCGACGAAGACGTAAAAGAGGCCCTTGCGATGCTGAAAGAAGGGGGCGGTCTCGACTCGTTGCGAATGGCCTTTTTCAAACAAGGCGATCTCAACTACGATCAAGTCTGGGACATTTGGAGGATCGAAGGGCCCACGTTTGTGAGCCACTTCCGTGGCGCTCCGCACGTGCATGCGTATTTGAATGTCGGACTTAGGCAGTCGTAGAAGTTGGAACATCGAATTCCGAAACTTCAAACACGAAATCCGTCGTACCGCATATCGGATTTCGTGCTGGGGGCTTTCGATTGTCCCTGCATCGGCGACGCTTTCGCCCAATGGGACCGCCGTCTGATTTGGCAGGTTCTCGAAGTCGCTCCGCAGGCCCATCGGCCTGCGGAGCTGTCGGTTCATTAACCCGTCATTCCGGGTTGGATGCCGCACTCGTTCCTCATTCCCATCCTGAATTCTCGATTCCGTCGCAGCACAAAAATTGGCTCGAACAGAGCGTCTGTGACTTTGAGTCGAATACTCTTGAAAGTCAGGCAGATACGCACGAATCGCAATGGGTTCGGATTCGGCTGATCGGCCGCCGATCGAAATCCGCTCAACTTCCTGCCTGTTATAACGGTTGTGACGGTTGGGAATCCTCATTCGCGGCGGCATGGTGGTCGATGCTCCCCAAACTTATGGATTCCTCGCCAAACGACGATAGGTCTGAAAGAGCGGAGATTCCGTCCGCGCTGAAATCGCTCCATTTTCAGAAGTAGGGATGTTTCCAGGACTTTTGATCGGCATTTCCAATGCGTTTGATCGAGTTTTTGGATGCACGCCGTGCTTTCCGTTCGAACGTTTTCCCCGTCAGGAGTCCGAGTTGATGTCGCCGAGTCATCGTCGAGTCTTCGCCCCGCTCACTGCCTTTGTCCTCGCGACGCTTCTCGTCTCTGTTGGCCATGCTCAAGATCGGCCGGTCGGCGAGTTTTTGGATCTCGTCCACACGGATCAGCATGGCGACCACAAGTACGTCGTCTTCCTGCCGGCGGGCTATACCCCCGAACGGAAGTGGCCGGTGGTGATGTATCTCCACGGAGCCAGTTGCCGGGGGCGCGATGGCCGAGCCCAACTGATGGCGGGACTGGGACCGGGAGTCAAACTCCGCGAAGAGACGTTTCCCATGATTGCCGTCTTTCCGCAGTGCGAAAGATTTGATGGCCGGCTTCTCGGCGGATGGTCCGAATACCCCGATGATGCGGATCGGGCGCTGAGAATTCTGGCCGAGGTCGAACAAAACTACAGCGTGGACACGAACCATCGCGTGTTAACCGGCGTGTCGATGGGAGCGTTCGGAACGTGGGCGATCGCCGCGAAAGCACCGGAGATGTGGGCGGCGATCATTCCCATTTCCGGAGGGGGAAAGGATTGGTTTCCAGAGCAATTGAAAGGGATTCCGACCTGGGCGTTCCACGCGGCGGATGACAACATTGTTCCACCATCGGAGTCGGGTGAATTGGTGGATGGCATCAATGCTCGAGGGGGGCGCGCGTTCCTCTCGATTTTGCCGCATGGCGGACACAACATCGGAGCCCCCGTCTTTAATCGGGACGAAGTGTTTGCCTGGATGGTCACCCCCGAAAAGGATCCGCCGGCCGATCTGGTTTGGAAAGAAGAAGACTATGACCGCCCCAAGGTCTTCGATGATGCGGTCCCGTTCGTGCCGGGTGCGGAGATCGCGAGTGCGGTGCAACTCCGCATGGGGATCGACCTGTTTGAGTCACTGTCTTATGCGATGCCGGATCGTGTCCCGAGCGATGCCTTATCCGGATCGCGTCCACCGAGTCGCGAAACGGCCACGGCACTGGGAATGCCGTTTGATGTGACGGTCGGCCAGGTACGGTACGCGGGAACGGTCGAACGCGGCCAGATGATTCCTCAGGACGATCAGAGCCTGCTCGTCCACATCGGCATTCGCAATCTCAACATGACGATTCAGCAAACCCGCATCAACGGCGGGCTGATGAACGTGTCGGCGGGAGTGATGCGGATTGTGATTGGGCATCGTGCTCCGGTCTGGTTGAGCCTGAGGGTGAAGCCCGAGGTCGAGAATCGGCGGGTCCGTATGAAACTTCTGGGCGTAGGCTGTCGAATTCCTGACAACAACTTCTACGTCTCCGATCCCCAATACGTGCAGGTACGTCCCTTACCCTTTCTTCAAGGACGGATGAGCGACCGTCTTGTGCAAAGTGTCCGGGAGAAGAAAAGGGACATCGAACAACAACTACGGAGTAGTGTCCCCCAAATGGTCAAGAAGATCGAGGAACAGGCGAATTCCCAAACGGACCAGATCATTAGCTTCACCAACTTCCCGATGCCATTGTGGCAACCCCGGTTCAAGTTCTGGCCACAAGAGATTTCCGTCGACTCGGGCGGTTTGACGCTGACGTTGGGGGCGACGGTCGCGGCGCTGGCGCCGCCGCCGGAGGGAGTCGTTGTCGAGCAGATTGCTCCGATGGAGACACCATTTCCTGAGTCAAACAATCAGGGGCTTCAACTGGCGATTTCCCGGCAGGTGATTGAAACCTGGAGCAAGATGTTGGCCCAGAGCCCGGTCGGGCGGCTACATCTCTTGGATTTGCGTTCGGAGCCGTTTCAACGTCTCGGTGAGAGGGAAACCCTGGAACAAATCCTGCCTGGCCTTCGGGGGATGCCGCGAGGCACCGAGATCGATGCCGAACTGGCGATTGCGGAGCCGTTTCAATGCATGTTCGAGGATGGGGACAACGGCCAGCTCGGGAGTGGCTTCTCTCTCGTTATCCCAAAGATTCAAGTCGAGGTTGCGACCCGACGGCCGACGGATGGCCAGTTCCAGCCCTATGCTGAGTTTGCGGTGTCGGTCCGGCAGGATTTCCAATTGGACTTCCAGCAGCCAAGTTTTACTCAGCGTCAACTTCAGATGACGCGAAGCCGGCCGGTTGAAGTGAGTGTCGAGGGAGGATACGTGGCTGAGGGACGGGTCCGCGGGGGACAGCCGGACCTTCCGTTGTTTCAAAGATATTTCGTGGACGGATGGAATG
>JAGQQQ010000500.1 GCA_020426125.1 Planctomycetaceae bacterium | reverse complement strand
CTGGCAACCCCCCTTCAACGATTCTCTCACGCCCTGAATTCAAAATTCCGTGGCCATGATGTTCATCCCGAGTCGATATCGAGTTTCTCACCGCAACGGTTTCACGCTTCTGGAACTGCTGCTCGTGCTTGCACTCTTGGTGAGTCTGAGTGCCGCGGTTTCCCCCTCCCTGAGCAGGTGGCAGCAGGAACACGAGTTGGAAACGGCTGTCTCGCAGTTTCGTCGTGATCTACATGCCGCAAGAATGTTCGCAATTCACCACGCCACCTCGGTCGATGTGAACCTCCAAAATGGATCGAGTTTCTTCTCCTGTCGGTCGACTCATCCAAGATCGCCGGACTTGCTTAGCTCCACCCCACTTCCCGAGGGAATCACGATTCAACTTGTTCCGGATCGCGAGGGGCTCATTCGGGACAACCAAGTGATCCGTTTCTTTCCAGAAGGGACGGCGACTGCTCAAACCATTCTGATTCAAGATCGACGATGTGCGACGCGACTATTGGAGATTCAACGAGCCACGGGCCAACTCCAGATTCGGGAGAGAGTTGAATGAGACGTAACGAGAAGAGTCGGCTTAGCACGCGCAGGGGAGTCACTCTGTTCGAGGTGTTGCTGGCAACAACGATTTTCGCTACCGCAACGGCCGTTCTGAGTCAACTCGTTCAACGGGGAATTGTGGCCGCGAGCCGCGCCGACTTCGAGAGTGAAGCCTCGCTTCGTTGCGAGAATATTCTTCAACACTTGCGGAGCGGGATTCGTGTTCCCCGATCACATTTGACAAGTTCGACCGACGGATGGAGTTCCCGCATTGAAACAGTTCCCGAATCGACGGAATTGACCCTGGTTGTGATCACGGTCAGCAATGACATTTTTGACGAATCGTTTGAGTTTCAACGCGTGGAGCGGATCCGTTCTTACGTGCTACAGGACGTCGGGAGGCACGGCAGATGATCCGCTATCAGGTCCATCGCAATCGTGCCGGATTGACGTTGCTGGAAACCCTGCTCGCGCTCGCGCTGTCCGTTGTAATTCTGGCTGCTGTGCAGAACGCCTTGCTTCTGCATTGGCATTATCGCTCCATCGGATTCGAGCGAGCGAGGTCAGCGCAATGGAAACTGGCTCTGTACCGCGATCTTGCCGCCGATTTTCGCATGATTCCAGTACGACCGGTCGAGAATTCTCCGGTCGACGAGAGTGTCAAAGAGTTCGGGGAACTCAAGTTCCACTTGGACGAGCCGCACTTCCTTCCAGCGACGGAGATCCAGGAGCGACTTCTGAACCTGGATGCGAGGATCCCGCGGTTTTCGCCAATCGATTTCCGCGGAGGACAGGACTGGTTCAGTTTCTGGACAAGCCAACATAATCGACGTTTCGAATCGTACGAGACGAGCGATCCCCCTTCTCTTTCCAGAATCATTTGGTTTCTCAATCGCGGTCAAACACTGTCCATTCCGGTCTGGAGGAATGGGACTCAAGAGTCGTCGATTCGGATCGTTCCGCGAGACTCCCCTCACGGATTGACACGCATCCGGATTCCCATTCTTTCTGATCCCTCGCAGCCGATTGGTCCGGACTTGGGAGAGTGGACGACTGTGGATCCCCACTGCGAGCGATTGGAATTTCGATATTCCCGGGACAGTGAGTCCCGCTCGAGTTGGAGCGACGATCAGCCCCCTCAGCAAGTTCATGTGACTTTCGAACGTCTGGGTGAGGCCATGAATTTCCTGCTGCTTTGTTCTCTCGATCCGATTGGAGGAGAAGGGTGATAAGAGTTCCTATTAACTCACAGCGGAGATGCCGTCCCGGAAGTGCATTGTTGCTGGTGCTCGTGACACTCGCTCTCCTGACCTATTCCACCTACGTGTTTGTGGATGCCATGGTCAGTGAACTGGAGGCGGTCCGCGCTGCGTCCACTCAGCTTCAACTCGAATCTCTCGCCCGCTCGGGGATCGAATCTCTCGCTGGACATCTGGAGAAAAGCACCATCGCAGATCGATCGACGATCCATTTGACTGAGCTTTGGTCGGGAGAGATCGCTTTAGATCCCTCCGGTCAGATCGGCACCTACGAACTTTGGCAAAGCCTGAAGGCCGAACCGACGGAAGATCTTCAACAGGGATGGAGGAACGAGTCTTCGAAACTCAACCTGAATGCACTGCCTTTGGCCGATCACCAGCGGTCAGCCTCGCGCACTCGGCTGATGGCCCTTCCCAGGATGACCAAAGAGATTGCCGATGCCATTCTCGACTGGATGGACGAAGACGATGACACCTCCGAGTTTGGCGCGGAATCCGCCTACTACCAAAGCTTGTCCCCTCCGTATGCTCCTCGCCAAGGACGCCTCACCTCACTGGCCGAATTGCTCATGGTTCGTGGAGTGACCTCGGAGCTGCTCTACGGCAATCCGGGAAATATCGCAGATCCGGGGGGATGGTCTTCCTTGATCACTTTGAACAGCCGAGAGTCCAACCGTCGTCCCAATGGCCTCCCCAAGATCCACTTAAACTCACCGGACTTGCTCACTCTGTATTCGACACTCGAACAGGAACTCGGCGAGAAAGCGGCAAAATTTATTGTCGCTTGGCGCCTCGCCGGAAGTCTCACCGGTGCCGAAGGAGAACGAATTCCGAACTCGGAGATGTCGGCCGAAGAGCGAGCGAACCAACGGCGAACTCGGCGGTTTCAAACGGCACGGGAACGTCTCAACAAACAGCTTGGAAGAGACCCGGAAGACACGCCCAGCGACTCCGCGAAGGAATTCGTCGACGAATCCCAGGTCGTGATGCGAGGAGGAATTGATATCGGCCGAAAGCCCGCCTATCACTTCCGCTCCATCTTCGATCTCTTTGGCACCAAGGTTCGAATTGACGTCGATCGCAAAGACACGATCTTGGAAAGTCCATGGTCCGACAATTTCTTCGAGATGCGTCAGAGTTACCCAACGCTGAACGAACTTTTGACGACAAGCCACGAGGAGTTCGAAGAGGGCCGGATTAACATCTTGAGGGCATCATCTGAAGTCTTAATGACAATCCCTGGTATGACGGACACCATTGCGAGGAGAATCGTTGCATTCCAGGAAACTGTATCGCCGAATCGAGATCCCTTCACCGGGATGGTGAGTTTGCTTCAAGACGGGGGCCTGGACCTCAAGCAAGCTCGACTCTGGGGACCGTACATCACGGACGGTGGCGATGTGGTCTCCGGTCATTGCATCGCCAAGATACGCGGAGAGACGCAGATTTGGGCGTGCGCATTCTTGATCGACGCATCGATGCCGAGGGCGCGAGTCTTGAATGTGTCGGAGTATCCTGCGAACTCCATTGATCCACGGCTCTTGCATAACCTTCAGTGGAAGTGAGTGATGGCCAGCCACAACAAGCGGCTTTCGAAATCGATGATCATTCTCTGGGAGAATGATGAATTAATCTTCGCGTGCAACGGGGAATCCCTTCGCATCCCGTTCGGAGAAGAACGGCTTCAATCCGAAGCCATGGATGAGAGCGCGAGCCATCTTCGTTGCGTGCTTGAGGACGCTCGAGTTTCCTCGCGTCAGGCGATTGTGTCGGTCCCCAGACGCACAATCTCCTTACGTGTGTTTGAGATGCCATATGTGGACTTCGCTGAATTACCGAACGTCGTGCCACTCCAGGCGGAGGTGCTGCTGGCACACCCCCTGGACGACTTTCATTGGAACTTTCAGTTCCATCACGAATCGACGACCACCTGTGTCTCGCTTTTTTCTGTTGCAAAATCGAAAGTTGTCCGATTACTTTCGATGTTGGAACAGGCTGGTCTCAATATCACCGCCCTGACAGCGGCCGAGTTGATTTCTGACAGAGCCCCTGCGGAGTCAATGGTCGCCGACGTTTTCGTCCGTGACTCCGTCGGGGAACTTGTGGTGACCTATGGAAGCCAACCCGTTGCGGCGATCACGGTACGACTCGCGGAGGACCCCGCAGCCGCTGCCAACACCCTCATGTCGAGCATTCAACGCCTCTTCAGTGCTTTTCCTTCCACGCTGCAGGGAATTTCTCTTTCAGAAGTGAGGCTTCATGGTGCTTCAGCAGTGCCTGTCGGTGGCCATCTCGAAAGCCATTTTGGACCATCTGTTTCGATCGAGTCACGAGACGTCGCTCTGGAACTCGAATTGATGGACAGGGTTCGCAGCGCGAGCGTCAAAGGAGATTTCGAACTTGATCTCCTCCATCCCCCGAGGCCCGTGCTCACGCGAACCCTGCGACAACGTCAGGTCTTTCGCATCGGCTCCATCCTGACGGGGGCGCTGGCGATCGGAGGAATCTGGCTGGCTCAGCAACATCAGGACGTCGATCAGGCGCTGACCGTCAAGCAGCAAGAGCTTTCCGCCTTGGAGGAACTTGTGGAACGGGGGCGGACATCGTTGGAAAAGGATGCTGCCGTGAATGAATGGATCTCGGCATCCGTGAACATTGCGGACGAATTCGAACAATTAGCGGAATATCTTCCTCCGTCCGACCGGCTCTATCTGAATCAACTGCAGCTCGATGTCTCGCGGTCAAACGGTTCCCCTGAGTTGAGATTGTCCGGTGTTGCTCGCGACTCCTCGGATGTAATCCAGATGAACTCCGCGATGGCGACAAAAACACAGCGTTATCAAGTTCAGCCGGGGAGTCTCAGAGAGAACGCATCTGATCCACACTACAAAGTGACATTTGACTTAGCGGCGACGATTCAGCAAGACGGTGTGCTCGGAATCGGAGTTGTTTCGGGAAGTGTTGCCGAGAGAACAGAATAAGAATGCGCGAAGGGATCTTGGCAATCGAAGATGACCATCTCCAAGATTGGCAGGGAGACCGCGCAATCGCCGACCAAAATGAAACGTGATCATGTTTAAGAATCGCAATGAGAAGCTGCTTGCTTTCGTGCTGATTGTCATTGTTGCAATGACTTCGGGCGTGGACACATTCCAGTCCCTGGTTTTTGGAAGTCTGGAACAGAAGGACCGCCAACTCCAAGTGACTGCGGAGAGGTTGCAAGGTTTGGAACTTGAATACCGACGCATTCAACATTCTCAACGAAACTACGAACAAGCCCGACTTCGGAGTTTGCCGCCGGATCCGTCGGTGGCAACGACGCTCTATCAAGCTTGGCTCGTTGAGCAAGCCGAGGAGGTCGGATTGAAGAACGTCCAAGTCCAGGCGGGACGTCCCCTCGATCTCGGTGAGGCGGGTGTCAAGATTCCGTTTGTTGTTCAAGGGCCGATGAACCTCGCTCAGTTCGGACGGTTCGTCGATCAGCTGAGTGCACTTCCTGTCCTTCATCAGATACGCCATCTGACAACTCGGACTCCATTGTTGGGGACGCCCTCAACGGATTACCAAATCACGCTGGGACTCGAGGCGATGTCGCTGAGTGATGCCACCCCGAGAACAACACTCGTCGATCCGGATCTTCAGGAACCGGTGAATGAGTCGCGTCGAATGGCCGACTTCTTTGCAGCCAAGAACTTTCTCGTTCGCGGGTATCAAGGCCCAATGGTTCCACAGACGAGACCGACTCAACCAACAGCGAGGCCAACACTGCCAGTCGAGGAGAAAATTGTCTTCACAGCCAGTCTCCGTAAACGAAGCATACCGGAAGCCTGGCTGTTCGAGTCCAGTCGGCAACAGCAACTGATCGCTCGAATTGGCGAACTGATCACAGTGGGAGACCATGAGTTGCTCGCAACAGCCATTTCGTCAAGCGATATGACGTTGACCATTGATGGGGAACCGGCCACCGTCAAGCTCGGCGACTCGATTCCACTCTCAAAAAAAGGTCCTGGCTCAGTGGCTGACCGACTTCGCAAAAGCCGATCCCGTTCGTTCGGGCCTTAAATCTCAAGATGCCAGAACATGGAGTTACTATTCTTAGTAGAGTTTCCACCAACGGCGAGAGGCAGTTTCCGTCGTCTGAGGGACTTCTGGGCTTGGGGCATTGCCTGGTTTTGACGCCCCATCAAACGTTCGAGGCCGAATCACGCGGGGTCGGTGATATCTTCCCGACGGATGAGTCGGGTACGACGAAGGCGAGGGAAGCGTTGTCTCGCTGTATTGGAGATCGATTGTCGGAGCGAAGTTGCCACTTGACGTACTTGGAGAATACTCAAACCCGTTCTGAATAGGAGTCGTCATATGTCCTGACGCTTCCGGTCCTGCGTGGTTTCGAACTGGGGAGTCAAACTGCGGTGGCACGCCTTCTCCCGCGGGTGAATGGGGTGCAGAGTAGCCCGAAAAAGGTTGCCAGTTGTGTTTCGAGGAGAATGCTGGCCGATAGGCACCGACTCCCACGTTGGGATCATTGGAGTAGAGTTGGGGAGCGGTTGTCTCCGCACTCGCCGGCTGCACGAAATCCGATGAGGGTGAAGGGAGGAATGCCCCGTCGGCGTGGATGAGTCCCTGCGCTGTGCCATCCACAAAGGGGGGAGTGGCAAGTATCGGACCGTGAATTTGCTCGGCTTCCCCCCAGAGCATCGAGACACGGGCCACCTCCTGCTCTTTGATCGCCTCCGATGTCGCGGCCCCATAGACCACTTGCGGAGTCAGGAAAATCAGCAGTTCCTTTCGACGGCAACGTTCGTAATCGTATCGAAACAAATGTCCCGCAATGGGAATATCGCCGAGAAACGGGACCTTGCGGCTGACCGTTGCGGTGTCCCGGGTGATCATTCCCCCCAAAACAATCGTTTGACCCGTCTGAACACTCACGCTGGTCTGCGCCGTCGTGATGTCCTTGACCGGGGCTTCGATGACATTGCCATTCGTCGCATCGGTAAAGATGGGAACTCCACTCCCCGGAGAAAGTTGGAAGGCACTTTTCTCGGCGTTGACCTCGATCAGGACCAGACCGTCGGGGCTGATCCGGGGAGTCACCTTCAAGATGATGCCGGACTGATCCTGGCGGATCACGGGATTGGCACTCCCCACCGCGGAAATCGCGACTCCGTCAACCACTGGCACCTGCTGACCGATCTGGATCACCGCTTCATGGTTATCGAGTGTTCGTATTTGAGGGCGGCTTAAAATGTCGACGTGATGGTGTTCCGCGAGGGCTCGGATCAAGACGTTGATGGATTCTGAGCCGGCCGATAGAACAAGGCCGCCGTACCCCAGGTCCCCGTTCACGCGCCCCACGCCAAACGAGGATAGCCCCTGCGATCCCACCCGACTTGGCTTGATCGCGACATTATTTCCCAAGGGCTGATTATTGAAATTAAAGCCGGGCTGGGCTGTCTGGGAAATGATCCGTTGATTCGAGGTTTGAACACCGTTGGGGCTGGTGACCGTCTCACTGATGGTCAGGATGTTGTCGATGACGCTTCGCTGGAATAGGACGGAGTCCTGGACCCCAAGTTCCATTCCAAACTCATCGACGTTTCCCAGTTCCACCTCAACCAGCAACGCTTGAATGACGACCTGCGGCGGAGAACGATCCAGTTGAGTGATAAGTTCGTAGATCTTTTGCAGCTCTTCCGGAGTTCCACGAACGAGTAAGGAGTTCGTCGTCTTTTCGGCGACAACGGGGCCGCTGGAAAGTGCCGCTGCCGTGGACGGGGGCCGCCCAGGTCCTGACGGAGCGGGCGAACTTGGTCCCCCCTGATTGACAAGAAAATCATTAATCGCCTGGGCGACTTCCTCTGCGGGCGTATGTCGAAGGTGATAGACAAAATTCGGAAGGTCCGCCGCTCCCGGCGTCGTGGCGGTCATCAGCGCGTAAATTCGTCGCAGGTTGGCAGGATTCTTTTTGACGTTCGACGACCTTGAGACGGATCTCATCAACAGCAATGTTCTTCCCGGCGATCCCTATGACATTCCAGTCGTCGTTCAGGACAAAACCTTCAACGCGGACGGGACGATCTTCTTTGACCCGCTCGATCACAACGGCTATCTGGGAGACGTCTTTCTCGCCAACGGAAAAGCCCAGCCGTTTTTCCGAGTGGAACGTCGAAAGTACAGATTCCGGTTTCTCGTGGGGTCGAATGCACGATTCTGGGAATTGCGACTGAGCAATGGCCAGCCGTTTATTGGGCTTGGAACGGATAGTTGGCTTTATCCCAATGCCATCGAGCGAGACACCCTGCTTCTGTCCCCTGCAAAACGTGCGGATGTCATCATTGATTTTACGGACGCTCCAGACGAACTGTTCCTGGAGAACATTCTTGTGCAGGAGGACGGGCGAGGCCCCAAAGGCAAGCTGGATGATCGAGTTGTTGAAATTCCAGGAACCCCCGTCATCAAGTTCATCGTCGAGGGGCCACCTCAACCGAACAGCGCGACGGCGGATGTCGGAACAACGCTTCGTCCCCATACTCCCATCCGCGAAGAGGAGATCGTGACAACTCGAGTCTTCGAGTTCGAACGTCGCAAAGGGGCTTGGCAGATCAATCATCAATTCTTTGATGAAAACCTAGCGAATGCCACGCCAACTCTGGGAACTGCCGAACGCTGGATTCTCCGAAATGAAGGGGGCGGATGGTGGCATCCGATTCATATCCATCTGGAATCGCATCAGATCCAACGGGTGGACGGACAGATCCCTCCGCTGGAGGACCGCTTCAAGTCGGATACGACGATCCTCGGATCAGGAACGGAAGCCGAGGTCTTCATGAAGTTTCGGACATTCCGAGGGCCATTCGTGTTCCACTGCCACAATTTGGAACACGAGGACATGAGAATGATGTTTGTGTTCGATCCACGCACGGAACCGACACCATCACCGCAGCCGATTCAACAAAGCTTTCCATAGGCCAATACGGTGACGGAGATTCCGCATGTCAGAGTCCATGCGGAGTCTCTCATGTGCTCCCTTTTCGAAGAGGGACGGTTCGCAGGTGGGATCTTCGACTCGGAAGGGAAGGGCCCCTTGCCGTCTTTGTCACCGTCTCCAGAAGCCCAACCTCAGCCGAGGAGCAGATCTCTTATGCGCATTATTGGACTTGCCGTCGCTTGTTTCGCAGTCATCACTGCCACCATTGCCCTACGTCAATCGGAATTCCCCGTCGACTCAACGGCGCTGCAAACCTCGTCGAACACGAATGTAAGCGGAGAATTGGGACGAGCAGAACTTGTCGCACATGAATTGGAGCTGATGAACGCCCAGCGAGTTTCTACGCTGGCCGAGACCA
>JAGQQQ010000499.1 GCA_020426125.1 Planctomycetaceae bacterium | reverse complement strand
AGGCGTCCTTCATCAGGAATTCGCTCGTGCGCAGCACCCCGAAGCGAGGCCGCTCCTCGTTCCGAAACTTCGTCTGGATCTGATAGACGGTCAACGGCAACTGACGGTAGCTGCTGACATGCCGGGCAATTAGATCCGTCACCACTTCTTCGTGAGTCGGCCCAAGGGCGAGGTGGACTTGGTGGTCTCGTCGGGTGACATTGAAGTTGATCAGGACATTCCCGAACGCCTCTTTCCGGCCAGTCCGCTCGAAGAGTTCGATCGGCTGCAGTGCCGGCATAAAAAGCTCAATGGCCCCCGCACGGTCCATTTCCTCACGAACGATCGCCTCAGCTTTTCGGATGGCACGATATCCGAGAGGCAAATAGGTGTAGGCCCCGGCCATGAGCTGGCGGATGAGACCGGCCCGGAGCATGAGTTTATGGCTCGGAACCTCGGCGTCGGCCGGGACTTCCTTCATCGTGGGGATAAATGTCTGTGTCCAGCGCACGGATCGCGGTCCTTCTTCCGGTCAATGATCTGTTTTCCGTCGAAATCGGGAGACGATATTCTCCCGTCTTCCCCAGACCAGGAAAGCCGGTGCACGATAACGGGTCGGCGGCGTCCGGGAAAAGAGAGAGTGGGGATTCTCGCCAGCGACAAAGAGGAGGAGCTACCTGGAAACCCTTGCCGCATGCTCGAATGCGCCAAACGTCTTGAGGCGTGATCGTTTCTTGGGAATTGAATGAAAATAGCCCCGGAGGGGCGATACAACCCCGGCCGTGGACGGCAGTCCACGGTCACGTCGACTCGGATTCGCCAAGGCCTGGAGGGCCGACAGAACCAGACCGCTGCGGAGGTTCCACCGACCCTTTGGGCCTATCGTTCAAGCTCTGCCGCCGAACCGGAGCCTGCCGGCTCCGGCAATCGTTCTGTCGGGCCTCCGGCCCTGAAAGACCGCCAAACTCGTTGACAGAAACCGAAACCCAATCGCGACGGACCATCGGCGAACCGCGATCCCAGGTTCCTTGTTGTCATTTGCTCGAAAACGGGCTCAGGAAACGCCCCTCGATCAGTGGTCCACGCTCCACTCGCCTCGAAGACTATTGGCCCATTTTTTCTGTATTGACAGATTGAAGGAGAAGGTGGGAGCGACAACGAGAGCGGATTTGCTCACGAGGCGCCCATCAACTCAGCTTCAATGAAGCACTACTGCTCCGTCTTTCGGTAGTTGTTACTGGCTCGCTGAAGGAAGCGGCGTTCCGATTCGGAGAGGGCGTCCATCCCATGTTGATGGACCTTATCCAACAACTCGTCGACTCGGCGGGCGGTTTCCACCCGTTCTTGCTCTTCTCGGGCTCGCCGCTTCTCCTCTCGGGCCTGCTTCCAGCGTTTCAAGGGCCCAGGACGCGGACTGTCGTCCTCGTCCTCCCAACTGGGGGAGGAACCGGCGAAGTAGCCGTCGGAGTATTCTCCTTCGTCCATCATTCCCCCGAAGGCGCTCGAAGCTTGGGCGATGATGTACTGGTATTGGCAGATCATTCCGAGCAACAGGCCGATCATGACCAGATCCGTGATTTCCAGCATAAACCCTGCCATGGCTACGATTAACGCAATCAGCAGGCCCAACCAGAGGCTGCTGATTCGAGCCGTCTGGCGGTCCCAATAGAGCTTGGCGACGCTGTAACTGAATTGTCCACCGTCGAGCGGATAGATCGGGAGCAGGTTGAGCATCAACAGTTTGAAATTCAGCGAGAACATCAAAATGGCCAGCTGAGCCGGCCATTGCGACGTCAAATCCCCAATCGGAATGTAAATCAGCGAAATCGAGTCGCGAAGCATCTCGTGAGAGAGGACCACCGGGAGTGTGACGATGCACAGCACCAAATTGACGAGCGGGCCAGACAGTGCCGTCCACCCCTCAGACGAGAAATTGGAGGCCGGACTGACGAACGCCAATCCGCCGAGGGGCCACATCAGGATCTCGTCTCCTGTCCCCCCGGTCATCCGAGCCGCCAGGATATGTCCGAATTCATGCAGCAGGATGCTGACAAACAGCAGCCCGGTCACGGCCATTCCGACCTCGACCCCGAGTCGGTAGCAGAAGACCACGAGCAGCAACGGAAAAAAGAAGCTGACCCGGACGTCCGTGTGAAACCACCGTCCGATCGAGAAACTGAGCCACAAAGGGTTTTGGCGAACGTCCATCTTTATTGACCGGGCACTGAGAGCCTATCCGGAAATGTTGGTGTCTTTACAGTATCGAATGTTCGTGTCCACGCATTCGTATCGGACACGATGTGTCATCGGACTTTCCGGATAGTTTCTGACTTGGGGCGGGAATTCCCGTCTGAGAGCAATTTGCAGAACCACGTTTGTGTTCTGTTCTCGTGGATTGGCGTTCACGTTGATGTGAGAGACGCTCGCCGCGGACACACGGGAGAGCAAACTGCTCGAAACGATCCTATCACTCCGGGTTCGTCGTGGCAATTCCCTGTTTCTCCCACGAAAAAAGGGAACTTTGCTCCCGGAACCTGCAAGATCTGCGGATTGCAACACCACTTGAGCCGAATTGCGATCTTTCAGATTGACGCTTTTTCGCTCAAGGGCAAAACTCCGGCCCCTTCAACGGGTTTCGGGCAACCGATTCCCAGCCTCCCTCGCAGCGACCGCTGCCCCCCATCCAAAACACTGTTTCGTGTGGAAACAACTTGCGCTTGCGGCAAGCGTCGCGAGTGATGCTCGTTGCAGTCATCGGCCGATGCTGCATTCGAGTCAGGACAATCGGCCGGAACACCGAAAAGGACGAAACATGAACATCGTTCGTTGCCTGACGCGTGCCGCAGTCGTGCTTGCCTGCTGCGGAATCCTCATGCCCCGAGTCGCTTGTGCTGCTCCGGTTGGCAAGCCCAACAATGACGTCGCGTTGACCGCCAACGGCGCTCTCACCGGCGTGCTCGTCACCGCCGAAGGCCAAGCCCTCGACGGTGCCACCGTTTTGGTTCGCCGCGGCGGACAAGACGTGGCCAAAACCGTGACCAATGCGAACGGAGCGTTCTCCTTCACCGGTCTCGGGAGTGGACTCTATGAACTTCAAGTCGGCCAGCAGGCGACTCTGGTTCGTGCCTGGACTCCGGAAGTGGCCCCCCCCACCGCGAAGCAGCATGCTGTGATCGTAGTGGGCGATGCCGTTCGTGGCGAATACTGTCCGCCAACCCTGGGTGGTCTGGATATCATCACGCTCTGGACGCTGACTGCCAGCACCGGTGCTTTGATCCTCGCCGCGATCAACCAGTCCGACTTGAATGACATTCAAGATCAGCTGGACGAGTTGGCCAGTCCGTAAGCCAAACTGACCGCACGGAGTCCCTGCCACGGTCACCAAGTCATCATGTTTCCAAAAAGCCCGTCCGACCTCCCCCCGTCGGATGGGCTTTTTGCGTGGGCCGACACTCGTTTGGAAACGACGGCGAATCGAGGCAAGATGCTCGTCTGACCACGTCCCTGGGAATCCCATTTCCCTCCTCCTGTTCGGGAAAACGAAAAGATCGCGATCAAACCGCTGAGAAATCGTGGCGGGCTCCGCGAAAGGTTCTCCGGGGAAGCCATTCGGTCCTAAACGGGTTTCAGAAACCAAGCATGTCTCACTCATATTTGTAGGTTACCCAATATGGCGTAATCCCCCTGCGTTTTGAGACACGGAAACTTCTTGGCCGGACGCCCCGCCTGCCAACTGATCATTCGTCGCAAGAATTCGTACGATGAGCAGTCAGTGTTTTGAGAAATGGCACGTTCATGTGCGAAAATTCGATCAAGCCGTTACTCGTCACCTGGCGCGGTGATTGGGGTCGAATCGTCGTCATGCGAACAGTCGAGTCTTCTTAGACGTTCCGGCGATTTGCCCGCGGAATGTCTTGGACGGTCCCCTGTTCTGACGGAAGGTTGTCCAAGTCGCATTCCAGCGCAAAACATCGACTTGGAAACCTAACCCCAACCACTCAGGCGATCGCGTCGTGACGATATCTACTGCTCTATTCCGGCAACTCGGGGAGGCGGGCGGAGTAGATGACTCCGCGGTGGCGGTTGTCATCGTAGGCGAAATGCAGAAACTTCTTATCCTCGCTGACGAAACCATCGGGATAGTTCAGACGGCCTTGGGGACCATCGACCGATTTGGGGACCAGGACTCGCTGATACGGCCAGGACGTCATTCCGTCAAAGCTCACCCACAATGCCAACGGACTCCGATGGCTGGGGTTTGGATTGTGTAACAGGGCGACGTTGTCTCCACCGAGCGAATAAAGTGTGGCCTTGGAGCCGGGGTTGGGAATGGCCGTTTTGCGTGCGAACTTTGGCCAAGTGCGACCGCCGTCTGGGGACTCCGCGTAGTACAAGACTCCGCCGAGACGGTCACCGCGAATGATCATCGCAATCCGACCATCGCTGAGTTCGACAATGTTGTTCTCGGCCCATCCATGGTAGTTGTCATTCGAGGAGATGCGGATGTCGCCCTGTTCCGTCCAGGTCTGGCCGCCATCTTCGCTGATGAGAACGCCATTGCGAGGATCGGTGGGAGCGGAGAAACGCCGGCCACTTGAGATCGATCGAGTCTCCGCAACTCTTTGATAGTGTTGAAACGGCAGCAGAATGCGGCCGTCTTGAGTGACAATGTGATTGCGAATGAAGGTCCGGTCGTGCAGCCGACCGGGCGCAGGCTGTAAGGGGCTCCAAGTTCGACACGAATCGTGGCTGTGCGTCGTCCACTCCTTCCAGTTGCCGAACGTGCCATCGTGGGTGGCTACAAAGAGCGTGCAGCGGTCGCCGTGAACCATCAGTTCCGATGGGACAAGTGCCGCATGGGGATCCTTCGCTTTGACGCCGAAGTCAATCGGCTGCATGTCCGTCCAGGTTGCTCCCTC
>JAGQQQ010000498.1 GCA_020426125.1 Planctomycetaceae bacterium | reverse complement strand
ATTCCTTGCGTCCGCCCGTGGCGATGGGGAGACCATGAGCGTCGCGAGTTTCGGCCGTGGCATCGATGTCTTTGGTCCGCTTGTCACGCCGGGCCTGCAGTGCCGTCGCATCGCCCGCGGTGTGCTTCCCGAAGTCCGGCACCGCCTGCCCCAGACGGGAGACCATCGTGTCAAACACATCCTTCAAGTGATCACGAAACGGAGCCTGTTCCAGTGGTCCGTTTGTTCTGTATTGACAAGTTGAAGAAGAAGACGGGAGCGACAAGGAGAGCGGATTTGCTCATGAGGCGCCCATCAACTCAGCTTCAATGAAGCACCAGCTTCTCCAGGAACCGCCAGGTGCCATGCTTGTCTCGCGAAGCAGGACAAGCATGCCGAATGTTTCATCCGCATGCCCACGCTGCTTCGCGACGTGGGCATGGCACGCTTCTCGTTTCTCTTTGATCTCATCGCAATGCCACCCCGCCTTTCCAGGTTTCAAACCTCAGGAATCAAACCACACACCCAGGAGGGTCCCCTTTGATACCCCCTTGCCGCCAAAGTTCAGCGACACACCCCTACCGTGTCGGCTGACAGGGGATTTGTTGATTCTCGTGGAGAAACGAAGTGTCCACCGGATAATTTCGGAATCGGATCGTGTAATTGTCCTCGAACCACTGCTGAATATCGGGCAAGGCGTCTTGATCGAAATCGGGAGCGACGTGGAAAGTGCATCCTTCGGAGTTGGAGCGAAGTTCCCCATCGTCAACGACCACTTCGCCGCGTCGCACGACATAACGTGGCAGTTCAAACATCTTCTGCACGTCATCCTGAGGTTGGTAGATGGTGACGTCCCCATCGGCCCCGGGGCCGAGGTGGCCTTTTTGCTTTAGTCCCAGCATCCGAGCGGGAGCCGCGCGAGTGATGATGGCAATTTCGTTGAGCGTGTACTCGCGATCCAGATCCCCTAGTGTACATCGCTCCCGGACTGCTGGGGGAACACGGTTCAACACATCCTGGCGACGCTCGCGTTCCATGAGCAACGCAATAATCTCCGGGTAGGCGAGGAAGGAGCCGCCATTGGGATGGTCGGTGCTCATGGCCACCCGCCAGGGATCCTGCATCAGGAGATACCATTCCAGGCCGATCGCCCATTGCAAAGCATGCACTGTGGACTTGTCTTTGTAGGTAATGGGGACAATCCCGCAACCGGCTTCCATCTCGGTATCTGAACTGAACCATTTCCGTCCGAAGATGTTGTGCAGGAAATACCCCAACGGGCCATCTCCGGTCATCGACGTCGTTTCACCGAACATCACCTGTCCCACGTCGACGGTCAGGTTGTCATGAGAATTGACGTAGTCGACCAGTTCCGGGACGCAAGATCCGAACGTGGCCTGGTCATCGGGATCTCCGGCATAGCTGTGAAACTGAATATGGGTCAGATGGCCCCGATGCCCTTCGAGGGCTTTCATCGTCTCTAGCGTCGTGGTCCAGTTTCCCGGCATCCCGAGATTGTTACAGTGGATGTGCACGGAATGTGGCAATCCCAACTCATCAACGGACTGGGCGACCGTTTTGACGATCTGCCGCGGCGTGACATTGAAATGGTCGACGACATCGTCAAGTCCGGTCGCGTTCCCACCGGTCGACTTCCAGACTTCCACGCCACCCGGATTGACGACCTTCGCGGCGTAGGCTTTGGTGGCCCCAAGGAGCCACGCGAGATAGTTGCGGACCCGTTCCGGCTCTTCGTCCGCGAT
>JAGQQQ010000497.1 GCA_020426125.1 Planctomycetaceae bacterium | reverse complement strand
CTGAGTTGATGGGCGCCTCGTGAGCGAATCCGCTCTCGTTGTCGCTCCCGCCTTCTCCTTCAACCTGTCAATACAGAACAAACGGACCACGAGTGATCTGTCAATCCTGGGACAACCCGTTGTTTGCGTTCACTCAAAACCCTCGATGGCATCCTCGCGGATGGCGACTCGGATGTCATTCCAGGTTGCATGACCCAACGCCGCCGCTTCCGCCCAGGAATCGGGAGGGGAGGCCATCAGCCGTCCCGTTGTCACTCGGATTGTCTTCAGCCCCTCCATGAGAATTGTTGTCAGATGTCGTGCCGTGGGAATAACCTCGAAGTGAGTTTTCTTGCGATATCGACGGATCCCTCTTGTATTGCCCGCGCTCTCGAAAAATCCTGATATCCAACCGGACGAAAGGGACTCTCCCGAATGGCGGAACAACAAAATCAAAACGAACTCTCCCGATACATCGACCTGCTCCACGGCTGTTCGCTCCTGGGAGATCTGAGCGAGGATGAACTCCAACACTTCCTCAGTCTGACCTGCCCCGAGACATTTCAGGCAGGCGATGAAATCCTGGAAGAAGACAAGGTCTACCAGGGGCTCTGGATCATCCTCGAGGGAGAGTGCGAAGTCGTCAAGCGAGGGTGCAACGGACGGAACCGGCTGGCCACGCTCGATCCAGGCAACGTGTTCGGGGAAATGTCTTTTTTGCAAAAGGCCCCCCATTCCGCGTCCGTCAAAGCAATCAACGAAGTGCATACCATTCGTTTACTCCGCGAGAAGTACGACGCACTCTTAGAATGCTGTCCCACGTCTGCTCAGAAAATTGCTGTCAATATTGTCCGTGTTCTTTCGGACCGCTTGCGAAGAATGGACGACTGGACCTGTGAATTGGTTGATGGCCAAGGCGACCAAAAACAGCATCAGGAATGGCATGACTTCCGCTCGAAGCTCTATTCCGGACTGTTTGAGTAGCTCGTGATCTCTCGGGAAGCACAACATTCGACCAGCGCTCGCTCTGCCAGACTGATATCATGCTCACTTGACGCATGCGACATCCGCCAGAACGAAGGAAAACGCTCGGTTTTCTCTGGTCCGGTGAAGTCGGCTCTTTGCGATGGGGGGCTTTTTTGCGATAGGCTCGCAATACGACTCGCCAATGACGTATAAATTCCCCTTGATTCAGAAGAAGGCTGGAGTGCCGTTTCCCATGATCGGACCCTGGTCCTTGAGTTCACATAACCTTTGTCAAAACCAGTTTGAACCGCGAGAGCGAGCAGTTCGTTTGACAGGGAAGGAATCCGAAGCAGGCAAGTTCAGAGACTTGTCAATGCAGGATGATGGCGAATGACGCTGCCGCTCGAACGCAAGCAAGGTTTTGAGAGCGGTTCATAATCACCATGGAGAGCTTCATGACGGATATCCAGATGAACCGGCGGCAAGCATTCATTGCAAGCGGACTGGGAACGTTGAGCCTCGGAATGCCCGGAGTCGTGATGGGCAGCGACCAAGTGGATCGCTCAGGAAATGCGGTCGCTTCCGACAAATCCTGCATCTTCATTTTGCTGTGTGGGGGACCGAGCCACGTTGACACCTGGGACATGAAGCCTGATGCACCGTTGGATTATCGCGGGCCCTATCAGCCCATCGCAACCAAAGTTCCCGGGATGCGGATCAATGAAATGCATACGGAACTCGCGAAGGTGACGGACCATTTCACGTTGATCAACTCGATGTCGCATCCCGGAGCCATCAGCAATCATTTTGACGCGATGCACAACTTGCTGAGCGGTCAATCGGAATTCCGGGTCCAACAAGGGATCCCAGATGAACAACCCTACTTGGGATCCTTCGTCGCCAAGCATAAACCGAGCACCCGGAACTTTGTCTCCAATGCGTGGCTGATCAAGTGCGTTGGTCCCCCGGTGTTTTGCGCTCCCAACATCGGAATCGGGGGATACCTCGGGTCAGCATACGCGCCCGTCTTTGTCGGGTCCGCGACAAACCATCCGGCGATGAAGGAATTCAAGCCGCCGGCGATCTATGACTCCTACGATGAGGTTCGATTTGAGAAGCGAAAGTCGCTTTTGGGGAAGCTGGAATCCCCTCAACTCGATCGAGATCAGCAAGTGAAGGACTGGTCGGATCTTCGCGAGAAGACGTATGACGCGATGACACGCTCGGAAGGACGAGAAGCGTTTGAGTTGAGCCGCGAACCTGTGGAAGTTCGCGAGCGATATGGCATGCACCCTCTGGGACAGAATCTGTTGCTCGCAAGACGTATGGTGGAAGCAGGAGTCCGGTTCGTCACAGTCAACGGTTGGACTGGCCAGGCCGAACACGACAAACAGGGCCCCCCCAGCAGTAGTTGGGACATGCATGGTGGAAACATGGGAATGGGGAACGCCTTCGGCACCGGTTCCTATGGAATGGGATTCTGCCTGCCTCGGCTCGATCAGGCGCTCGGGGCATTGCTGGCCGACCTCAAGGACCGGGGAATGTTGGACAACACGCTTGTCGTGGCCACGGGAGAGTTCGGACGCACCCCCTACGTGCTTAAACAGGATCCTCCCGGACGCCAGCACTGGCCAAAGTGTTTCTCCTCGATTCTTGCAGGTGCTGGAATTGCCGGGGGACAGGTTTACGGAAAGACAAATCGTCTGGGTGAATACCCAACCGACAAACCTGTTCGGCCAGAAGAACTCGCCGCCACGATCTATCACGCGCTTGGCATCCCGATCAACAATCCGCAGGATGCGACTGGGATTTCGCGATCCCTGACATCTGGGAAACCCATCATGGAACTGTTCGGGTGAAGGGCGACAAGCCAAAAATCGTGACCACTCGGACGTTTGAAACCGGTACCCCCGCTTGTCGACGCAAAGAGGTGTTCGGCGCAAGGAATCTTCCCAACAGGACAGAATTGCATCCTGTCAACAACAGGTTCGAAACCTGTTCTATTGCTCTAGGGCGTGTGGACATTCGTCTAT
>JAGQQQ010000496.1 GCA_020426125.1 Planctomycetaceae bacterium | reverse complement strand
TATGAGTCTGCGTCTCTTTCGTGGCAGGCCGGCGAACGGTGGGGTTTTGCCGCTCCTTGAGGAGCAGCTGAAAGAATTCCTGTCCCTGCTGTCGGCGAACCACCGCCGCCCGTTCCTGAGCCTGTCGCTGTTCCTCCGACTCCGGCTTGGCTGCTTCCCGGTAGATGACTTCGCCAGGAGTTCCCCATTTCAATGGGCTACTCGTTCGGCTGCCGACCGGCTGCCAGGAGAAGCAACTGTCGGTATCCGTTTCCTCGGCGTTCACCAATGTCCCGGTCAACGTGTGCTCGTCCAATCGCAGTTTTCCTAGACCCGACTTTTGCGACTCCCCAGCTTCTTGCTTCGACTGGAGCGACGCAAAGGCTCGCAGATTCGCCAAGCTCACTTGAATGGGGGCCGCGATCTCTGGGCTCGCCAAAGTGACATGTGTGCCGTTGATCGATTCGACCATTCCCGAAACACGGGTACTGTCTTGCAAGACCATCGCGGAGAGGTTGGGACCAGCGTTGAGTGAGGGGAGTGTCTCCATTCCCAAAAGATCGCCGAGGAGAACTGTCCGTTCCTCGTCGTTGATTTGAACTTGAAAGGATTTCTTCTCCGGATCAAAGGCGAGAACCTCTCCCGTGGCGTTCTCTCCATCGGTCAAGTGGAGGCTGAACTTCCCCGGTTCCAGTGCACTAGGAAGGCGGCCGTCCCATTGGGAAATCCGCAATCGGTCGATTCGCAAATCTCCCTGACGGACAATGAACCGAAGCCCTTGATTGTCTTTGTCCAACTGAAACTCTTTCGCAGGTTTCACCTCGATGTCGGCAATCGACTTACCCTCCGGGGAAAAGATATTCATCGTCCCTTGTTCCTGGTCGAGGAAGCATTGCACGTGGATGCTCTTCGTTTCCGGAACCAGTTTCGCAACGGCTTCGACGTCGGCGACCTCGTGGGCTTCTCGGACGACAGCAAGGGTGTTTCCCCACGTTTCGAAACGATAGCCGTCTTGCCGGCGGTCCTTCCGGGCCAAGGGATCAACACCAATCGCGACCACGAAATTTGGCTGGGACTTCCAGGAGAGTTCGAGTTCCACGCAGACTTTCGTCGGGACTTCGAGTCGGGCCCCGAGGACCGATCCGGACACGCTTGAATGGATCTGGGCGCCTTCGGTCTTCCACTCCCCTTCGATGATCTTCCAGTTATCGTTCAGACCAGCGAGTCCGGGGAACGTCAACGTAGGGTTCCCTTCTATCCGAAACAATCGACGGATTGCGTTAGACTTGAGACTCAACTGGCCAAAGTGCTGGGATTGAAAGGTGACCGCCTCTTCCGTCCAGTTCTCAATATCACCGGTCAGAAAGTCTCCACTCTCCATTTCCAGGGCGAAGTTCCCCTTCGGTCGAGGCGGAGGGTCGACAGTTGGAAACTGAACCGTCGACAACTCTGAGCCGCGGAATTCAAACGGCCGCACAAAGTCCCGGCCCTGCCAGCGGACAATCTCCGCCTCCTCGCTCGGCACGAAGTGCCCCGGGACGGAGTCTCCATTTCCCAGCGTCAACACCCCCGTGGGCGTCGCGGGTTCTTCCGCCAACGCACTGGACGCGGACATTGCCAGGCAAACGAGTCCCAACACACTCAGCGCCATCAAGTGATTTTCGGGTTGAATGATCCGCAAGGGCATCGGCGTCACCGTTCGTAGATGGGGAGAAACCGGAAGTTCACCGCGAGGGCAAGCATGTTGAGACAACTGGAGACATGGGTGCCGTGTGATCCGCGGAAGCTGCCGTCTTCCAGTTGAATGGTCTTGAGTTCCCGGATCAGATTCTTGTTCCATTTCTCCCATGCGTCGAAATCGCCCTGGAAGAGCGCCTGGGCCTGATAGTAACGCTGGTACTCCACACCCCCGTGCCCCGAACTTCCCCCCTGGAGGCGATCGGTCAGGTACTTCAAAGTCTGCTTGTATTGGTCCAAGTCTTTCCGCCGGGCGACGGCATAGACCAGCGTGGCAATGGAAATTCTCGCCAACGACTCATCGAATCCGCCAATCCCCCCCGAATAAGCGACCTGCCCCGACGGAGCGGTCATCTTCACGAAATAGGAAATGGCACGGTCAATCGATTCGTCCGGGACTTCGATTCCCGCATTCCTCGTAGCGAGAAGCCCCATCAACACGGCCCCGGCTACGGACGTATCCGCGTCATTCCCCGAAGGGGAGTACCGCCAAGCTCCCAGCGAATTCTGTTTTTGCGACGTGATCGCGGATCTCACCGCCAGTTCCAGAGCCTCTCCGATCGAATGCTTCTCTCCGCGTGTTTCCGATGCCCCGACCCAGAGATTTCGGTCGTCCACGGTGCCGTAGGCCTCCGCGAGGGCGAGCATCGCGAAGCCGTGGTGATACATACTGCCGCCGAAGTAACCGGTATCGTCGTTCTGTTGATTGATAATACTTCGAATGGCCCGCTTGATGTTGCCGGAGTACTTGCCGTAGTTCGGATCCTCGCCGGACGCTAGGAAACACATAAGGGCCATTCCCGCGACACCGGCCCCTCCTTGGTTATTGGGCCAGTCGCCGTCTTCCTGCTGAGTCTGAATCAGGAACTGAAGCCCCCGATCGTACATCTCTCGCACGTCCCGGGGAACCGCGTCCCCTGAGCGGATCTCGGGGAACTGAGCCGTGGCCATTCGTGGCTCGCTCATCGAGACGAACAATCCCAGAATTAACATGGTTCTGATGACGGCATGAGCGGGCGTCCTACTCCTCATCGAGTTCCTCCAGGTTGAGGCTGCCAGCCATGGAAGCTCCCTGCTTGCGGGCTCGTTCGATGATCGGCCATTCCCTTTCATGGAAGATCGGCTTGAGCTTCTCCTCGTCGATTTTGGAGATTTGGTAAAGCACATAATACATCTGGTAGTAACGATGGCCGTTGTATTCCCGGGCCGGGGCCTGCTCCATCACCAGATCGATGAACTGCTGACGCTGGTCTTGAGTCAGCGGGCACTTTCCTTCGAGTGAAGCAATTGTCGCCTGAACGATGGACCGGTAATGCCGCCGAACGCGGTCGGCCTCCAATTGCTGGTACTCCGCCCATTGCTCGTCGTTCAGAATCGACCGGACGGTTTTATTCAAAAGCGAACTGTGCCCGTAAATCCCCGCTTGGAATCGTTTCTGCATCGGCTGGACTTGCCTCCAAACCTCCTGCCATTCGTCCTGCGGCATGGGACCGAGTTTGATGCCATGCCGGAGCATATAGTACTCCCCCAGAAACCGATGGAGGTCTCCTTGTCCCGCGAGGGTTAATGCCACGACCTGTTCATCGGACAGATCAATGGCCTGGCGCACGAGGTCGATTTTGAGTTCCAGCAGGTCTTCAACCATCTCAATGGCCTGCTTTTCGCTGGAGATATTGCCGAAGACCCAGCGGACAATCTGCTGCTCATTAATGTCGATCATATTCTGCTGCATGACGACATCCAGCGCAGAAGCTGGGCGGACTCCGACGACCAACACCACGAGAAGAAGGCCTGAGCAAAGGCTTACGGAAAATCGTCTCGGCACCATTATTTGACCTCCCATAACACGGTGCCATCGTCTCCCCAGATGGGGATGATTCCCAGATCCTGTTCCCAGCCGAAGGAGATCCTGCCGTTGTTCCGAGTTCCTCGACGAACATTCTTCTGACGATCGTTCAAAGCCTTGTCGAGGACAGAATCGGGCGGGCTGGGGGAGTACTCGTCATACATATAGACTTGCATGTTTCGATCCCAATCCGCTTCCCAGTTCTGTTCGGTCTTCTCGGTAATCTCGTCGACCTGATCTTCTGAAAGAATCAATTTACGATCCAGGATCGTGACCATCATGTCGAGTGCGGCATCTTTCTTCGCCTCGCGGCGAGCAAGAACTTCCTCTTGGTAACGGTTTGCCGTCTCCTCATCGAACGTTTTCTCGGCGAGTTTGAGAAACTCCCCGGTAATCGTATCCCGGGCGTCCGGCCATTCCCGCTGATTTCGGTTCTGCATCTTCTCGTATTGAGCCGCAACTTGACCGACCAGTTTGAGGCCAACCGTCTGAAATTCTTTCATCTGCGCATCGTTGGCATTACAGACTTTCTGAACGAAGTGCAGTTCCGACCCCAGCAACTTCTTCAATAGCGGCGTGTACTGGTTCTCCGCGATCGCCCCATCCGCGATATCGAAAACCATCTCGGCGGGAGCAGCCTCTTCGACGTCAACATCGAAGAACTTCAGCAACTTCCCGAAGACAGTCTCCTCCGCATTCGCACGGCCCACTCCAACGAGCAGGGTGATCACCAGAATTGCGGAAGAGACCGTTCGAATCGTTCGACGAGAGCGAGATTTCCTCATGTGATTCTCCTGAGTGGAGCAATGGGGTGTCTCGTCGTTGCGAGACTCCCTATCATCAACGGACTTTTACTCCGGCTTCTCAATTTCGTTGAAGTACCGGTCCAAGCCCGAGCGGAATTCTTCCGGCAAGACCGGTCCGCTGGTGCCGGTGTCCTGCGTGATGCCGTGGTCCTCGCGGACTTCTTTTTCGTTGACGCCCGATCCGACCAGCGCGAGT
>JAGQQQ010000495.1 GCA_020426125.1 Planctomycetaceae bacterium | reverse complement strand
CGATGTGCATGTGGATATCCTCGAGCGAAGGACGAAACTCCATCTCTCCTCGCTGAATCTCCGCGAGGATGTCGTCGAGGGCTGAACAAATTTGATCCCGTTCGTCATCGGAGATCAGACCCACTTTCGCAAGCATCGTCGCATGGGCCTGCGATCCCTGGACGTCGACGGCGGCAAGCCTCGCATCAAAGGAAATCGATTCCGTAAACAGTTCCACTTGGGCGTTCGTCGGTTCGGTGAACCGTCCACCCCATGCTTTTTCCGCCACTTGCGCGTCCGTTGGAAAAGATAATAAGACACATCCGGACACAATCTATAAAATCACGAAGGCACTGACGACTCCGTTGGTGATTCTGAGGAAATGTTTTCTGGAGTGAGCCAAGATGGCGGAACGCAAACCTCACAACCAGACTTGGGAAAGCTTTGCCGAGCAGCAGATTCGGGCGGCCGAGGAGGCGGGGGCATTTTCGAAGCTGCCGGGTCTGGGAAAGCCGATCCCAGGGATTGATGCTCCTTTGGAAGAGAACTGGTGGGTCAAGCAGAAGCTTCAATCCGAACGGATGACCGTTCCGGCGCCCTTGGTTCAGGCACGTCTGGATATTGAACGAACGCGCCAAGAAATCGCGGATTTGAAAACGGAAGAAATCGTCCGAGGCAAACTTGAGGCTCTTCGGAAACGGGTCTTGGAAGCGATCATGTCCCCGTTGCCAAGTCCGCCAGTGGTGGTACTGCCGATTGACGTGAATGAGGAACTACGACGATGGCGCGACGCCCGAAAAAACTTGAGACAAGCTGAGCAAGGAACTTGATTGTCAGCGGTGGGTGAAGCCATGCAGATAGGCGTCGCTTCCGAGAATCTGCCATTCCACGTCATCCAGAAGGGGAACATCGGGCATCGATTCGCCACCCCGTCCGCCGACGGCCGTTCGTGCTCGATCTCCTCCGACGATTTTGGGCGCAATGAAGCAGTGGACCTCATCGACGAAGCCCTCGTCATGAAAAGTGCCGAGAATGTGGGCGCCCCCTTCCACGAGGAGGTTCGTCATTCGTCGGCGTCCCAATTCGAGAAGGAGTGGTTTTAAGGTGGATTGACTCTCAAGGGGACTCGTTAAAAGCGGCAGGATCTTAACGCCCAGGTCGAGGAGCGGCTGCTGTCTTGTCGATGGAACTTCGGGCGATGTGACCACCAACACCGGTGTCTCTTTCGCTGTATTGGCTAACTTGGAACTTCGGGAAAGCCTCAACTGGCGGTCCAATACAATCCTCGTGGGGGTTCGTGGCCCCGGGGGGCGGGGTGTCAACAGGGGATCATCTGCAAGCGCAGTATTGATGCCGACCAGGATGGCGTCCATCCGTCCCCTTAACAGATGGACGATGCCTCGCGACCGTTCGTTGGTGATCCATTGCGACGATCCGGTATTGGTGGCGATTTTGCCGTCAAGTGTCATCGCCCACTTCGCGTGGACCCATGGCCTTTGCTCGACGAACAGCATCTTGAACGGGGCAATCAATCGATCTGCCTCGGACTGACAAATTCCGACGTTGACGTCGATTCCAGCAGCACTCAACTTGGCGATCCCTTGGCCCGATGTGTGGGGAGCCGGATCAGGCGTGGCGATGACGACTCGTTTGACGCCAGCCGCGATGACGGCATCGGCGCAGGGGGGCGTTTTTCCATAGTGAGCACACGGTTCGAGTGTTACGTACAGCGTTGCTCCCTGTGCCCGGGTGCCTGCCTGTTCGATCGCCATCGCCTCCGCATGCGGACCGCCAAATTTTTGATGCCACCCGGCCGCCAGGAGTTGCCCGTCATCATTCGTCAGCAGAGCGCCGACGCAGGGGTTTGGTTCGACGTATCCCTGTCCGAGACGAGCGATTCGCAGGGCGGCGTCCATCGCGGAGTGATCGTTATCGAACTTTTGAGAAATTGCGATTTCCTGCATCAGAAAGGGACCATCGGCCTGGGGAACGGACGAGTGTCCGATTCGAGATTGTGTGGTGGAGCCGGGCCAGAATGACATCGTTCGGCAGTTCCGGCAACTCTGGAACCGTCTTCTAATGCTCACGAAACTTTTTCAAAACTCCGGTAGCCGAAGGTCGCCGGACACGTTAAACTTTCCGCCGTGTTGAGGAATCGTTTCTCAGAGTTTCTTCCTCTAACTTCGTGGTCGTCTCTCGGCCAGCCGAGTTGGAGATCTGCTCACATTCCGCTGAAGTTTCGAAATTGACGCTTTCTTTGTTCCCGGTTTCTTCTCGCTTCGAAGACGCAGTCTGTTTCTTGTCAGTCTGTGCGGTGGCCACAGTTCGCTCGATCCCGCGACTCCGTGCGAATGGAGAATCGTGACCTCGTTGATTTTTCGAGGATGTTTTGAGTGAGGAATGGCTGCAATGCAGCAAGGGACAATCAAGAAGCTGGTCGCTGACCGAGGGTTTGGATTCATTGCCGGTGACCGAAGTGGAAAAGATCTCTTTTTCCATGTGTCCGCAGTGAAGGACACACCGTTTGAATCGCTGTTCGTTGGTCAGAACGTGGAGTTTGAATCGGAAACCGGTCCCAAAGGGGCACGGGCTTCGTTCGTCCGCCCACAGGAATAAGGCCAGAGAATTTCTTCTACGGTCTTCGGCCCTACCCCGACACGGGGTGGGGCTTTTTTCGTTTGAGGGGAGATCGACATTTCCCTCTGTCCAACTCCGATCAATGTCACCCATTCGCCTGCAAGTCCAGGAGCTTGCGAATTCTGCGGATCAGGCCGAAGGTGATTCCTCCGACGACCAATAGCATGCCGGTCACAATGAACGGGTAATGCACGGGCGTTTGCGAATCTCCGCGGAGTGTAAACAAGGTCAGGTAGGAGACGACGGAAGCGATTGTCATCACGAGGACGACTGTGGGCTCATACCACAGGCTGCACGCGGCGATCAGCATCGGATATCCCAGCAGCAGCGACTCAATCGGCGGTTGGGCGAAATTCAGTGCGACGGTAAATAACACCGCGTCCATGGCGACCCAGACGTATCGCACCCAGAGCTTTCCCCGAATCAGGAGTTTCTGCATCGCCGTCGCCAGCAGAGACCAGGTCAGCAGGATCACCATCACCGGGTAAAATGAGGCCCTTGGCTGGCTGGCGAGAATCTGACGAATCTCGATGATGATCGCCATGGTCAGAAACCCGGCGAGATGGGAGACCAACGCAGGCTCGCGTCGGACCCAGCGACGAATCCGTTGCCAGACTCCGATCGGCTTCAAGGTGATTGGTTCGCTATGCAGAAACCGCTCCAGATCATCAGCGAGGTCTTTGGCCGTCTCATACCGAAGCCCCGGTTGCTTCTCCAAGCACCGCAGACAGATCTGTTCCAACTCAATCGGGACTAACGGATTCACACGTCTTGGCGGCCGAGGTTCGGAGTCCCGAAGCCGGAGGATTTGATCCAACGGATTCGACTCGGGAAATGGCGTTTGTCCCACGATCAATTCATAGAGGATCGCCCCTAAGCTGTAGATGTCGTTGGCGGCACAGACGGTATTCGTCTTTCCCCAAGCTTGCTCGGGGGCCATATAGGCGGGGGTTCCGATGACCGTTCCCGTCGCGGTCTGTTCCTGATTGACATTGAAGACCTTCGCGAGTCCGAAATCGGTGACATGAGGAACACCATCATCGTCGATGAGGACGTTCGCGGGTTTCACGTCGCGATGAATGATGCCTTGGGAATGGAGATAATCGACCGCCCGGGCAACGGGAATCAATATTCGCACCGCCCCGTCCAAGTCGAGCGGTTCCCGCTTGGTTCGCTCAGAGAGAGTCTCTCCACGAATGTACTGCATGACCAGGAAGGGAAGACCATCCAGTTCGCCGGCATCATGGACACTGACGATGTTTGGATGCTTCAATCGCGATGCCGCTTGGGCTTCCTGGAAGAATCGGCGAATCTCTTCCTCGGAGGCGAACTCGCTGGTGCGGATCATCTTGACCGCGAAGTGGGTGTCCAGTTTGCGATGCCGCCCGAGATAGACGACTCCCATCCCACCTCGCCCCAGTTCCTCCAGAAGTTCATACGCTCCGAAGTCTCGCGGCAATTGTGTCAGCGACGACGAGGACCGCGAGGAGGAGCCGGGAGCCCCACTGTCGATCGTTTGGGGAATGGCCAATGATCCGAGTCGTTCGAGACATTGGACCCAGCGAGGGAGTTTGTCGAACTTCTTCGCGAGGTCGCTGGGAAACTCGATGGTCTCTCCGCGAGCGAGAGCGTCGTCATACTTGTCGAGCCATTCGAGCAGTTCCAACTCGGCGGAAGTTGGTTCGTCGTCTGGCCGCGGCGTCGTCATTCGGGGGAGTTCTCCTTGAGAATCTCTTCGAGCTTCTCGACGGCTCGAAACCAGAGCATCTGCGTCGCCGGTCGGGACCGGCCCATCCGCTCAGCGACTTCATTAAAGGACAACCGCTGAAGGCTGCGGAGATGAATGACTTCCTGATGGTCCGGCGACAAGCGAGAAATGGCGTCCGCGAGTTCGAGTTCCCGTTCGTGGGCCATGAGCGCCTGACTCGGGCTGTCGATGCTCTCCCGGAGATTCTCAAGGATGCCAGCTCGGCTTTCCGTCTGTCGATCCCCGGAAACTTCCTTGCCAACGGCCCGCTTCGCCGTCCGGTACCGTCGGATAAAGTCCTGCGTGTTATGAGCCAGGATTTGTTTCAGCCACGCGAGCCATTCCCCTTCTTCCGTTCCCTGAAACTGCTCAAATCCCTGATGGGCATCAAGCAGCGTTTGTTGAACCAGATCCGACGCGTCGACCTTCGTTCGCATCCAGCTTTCGACTTGTGTGCGGGCGACGACGGCGACATAGTTTCGGCAGCATTGAAACAGCTCATCCCGCGCTGCCGCGTCGCCATCGCGGGCGTCGGAGATCAGTTGTCGAATGCGAGAGGGTTGTGCGGACATGGAGATGACTGTCTCGTGCGGCCCATTGGCGATACATTGGCACTCGAAGCCCGTTGGGCTGGCGGCTAAACGGCCTGCAAAATGATGCAGTTCAACGAGTTTTGGGTTTGAGCCGCGGGATTTCGAATTCCTAATTCTTTTTCCGTGGCTTCAACTCTTTGTCCCAACGCGGACTGGGAACGTGTGCCTGTTCAGCCATGGTCCGCAGTCGGGCCAGTTGGTCGGGGTGTTTTTTCGCGAGGTCGTTCTCCTCCGCCAGATCGTCGGCGAGATTGTACAGTTCTTCTTTGTCGTTGACCTTGACGTATTTCCAGTCTCCGGCACGGACCCCTTGCTTGAAGGCCCGTTCATAGAACTCCCAATACAGAAACTCGTGTTCCTTCTGATCGTTGGCATTTCCGAGGATGGCCGGAACGAAACTGACACTGTCAAGCCCCGCAGGCGGCTCCACCCCCGCGAGTTCGGCACTCGTTGCCAGCAAGTCCCCATGGTAACCAATGTGAGCGGACCTGGTTCCGGGATTGGTCTTTCCAGGCCAACGAACGATCATCGGGACCCGGATCCCCCCCTCGTAAAGGTCACGCTTAATTCCGCGCAGCGGGCCATTGGAGTCGAAGAAGTCGGGATTGTTTCCCCCCTCGCGATGGGGGCCGTTGTCTGAGGTAAAGAAAACAATGGTGTCCTCATCAATGCCGTATTCTTTCAGCTTCTTGAAGAGTTGTCCCATATCGGTATCGATCCGAGAGATCATGGCCGCCGTCCCTTTTTGCGGTTCGGGCCAGTCCTTGTTGGCGTAGGAGCCGTAGCTGGGGATTTCCATCCCTTCCTGTTTCGCCTCATTATTGGCATGGGGCAAAGTGATCGGCAGATACAGGAAGAACCGTTGATCATGGTTGTCATCGAGCCACTTCATCGCCGCTTCCATGATCACGTCATGCGAATACTGACGCTTCTCGGTTGCGACCCCCTGGCCAAAGTCTCCTTCGCCGGGAACCACATTCGGCAGTGAGAACCGCTCACCGTTCTTGATCAAGAATGTCGGATAATAATTATGAGCGTGGTGCTGGTCGAGATAGCCGACGAACGTGTCGAACCCCTGCTTCG
>JAGQQQ010000494.1 GCA_020426125.1 Planctomycetaceae bacterium | reverse complement strand
AAATGTGTTTGTGCTGGCGATGCCAGTTAAGAGTCTGGTTGGTCTGATTGTTCTCATTGTTTATCTCCCGTTTCTGCTCGGACTCTTCGAATCGGAATTCGCGAATGGTGAAACAATGTGGAAGTTCCTCGATGGTGTGTTGCAATGAGCGGGGAAAAGACCGAACAGCCCACGTCCAAGAAGCTGCGAGATGCCCGGAAAAAGGGTCAGGTCGCCCAGAGCCGCGACGTCACGTCCACGGCCCTCCTCATCGCGATGTGTGCCTATCTCGCGATCGGCTGGAATTGGATTGTCGCCCAGCTTCAATGGCTGATCTCTTATCCTGGCGAACTCTACGGCCTCCCGTTTGAAGAATCTCTTCCACGAATGCTGGGGGCGGCCATATCGACCATGGCGGCCATCTCCTTGCCGGCATTGGCCATCATCATCGTCGTAGGTGTTATGGCTGGCTACTTTCAGGTTGGCGCTCTTTTTGTATTTGAACCCGTGAAACCGGACCTCAAGAAACTGAATCCGGCCGACAAACTTAAGCAGATGTTCTCACTGAAGAACTTCATGGAGTTTCTCAAGTCCAATGTGAAAGTGGTCTTTCTTGGCGTCCTCCTCTACATCGTCATCAAGAACGCCATTCCCGAACTCCTGAAAATCCCCTACAGCGGACTCGACGGGGTCTCAGCCATGCTGGGGAGCCTGATGCTGGATGTCGCCATCTTCACGGGATTCGCCTATGTCCTGATCGCCGGCGCCGACTTCGCGTTCCAACGCTGGCAACATACCAAGGGGCTGATGATGACCAAGGATGAAGTCAAACGGGAATACAAGGAGATGGAAGGGGATCCCACGATCAAAGGGAAACGCCGCCAACTGCATCAGGAACTGGTCATGCAAGACACCATCGCTAAGGTCCGCAAGTCGACCGTTCTGGTCACCAACCCCACCCACCGGGCCATCGCGATCTATTATGAGGATGGCGAGACAAAACTCCCGATTATCACCGCCAAGGGAGAAGGATTTCTCGCGCAGCGGATGGTCAAAGCGGCCCAAGAAGAAGGGATCCCGATCATGCAGAATGTCCCCCTGGCGCATGATCTGTTCGACAACGGGCAGATTGAACATTACATCCCGCGTGATCTCATCCGACCGGTTGCGGAAGTTCTCAGATGGGTCCGGGAATTGGCTCAGGAACGGGAGCGACAACTGCGAGGGGAAGGACCTTGATGGTCGGCCCTCTCAGGGAAAACGGATCCTGACAATCGAGAAATCATCGTCCAAAACCTTCTCAGTACATCGCGCCACGGCCCCGTTCCACAGAAAGGGAAGCAAGTTGTCCATCGACCGAGACTCCGCGACGAGTTTTGCAAACTCGTCGTACGTCCAGAACGTTCCATCGGACAACTCCACCTCGTAGACCCCATCACTCAAGATGAAGAGTTCGCTTTCAGGCGGCACCTCAATTTGCTGATTCTTGCCGTCCCAGTCGGGGAGCATTCCGATCAAAGGGCCGTTCGAAGTGAGGCGTCGCGGATTGCTCTCGTTGGGAGAGAAGAAGAGCGCTGGCGGATGTCCCCCGCCCGCCCAGGCGAGTTGCCGTGATGCTGTTCCGAAAACGCCATACCAGATCGTGAAGCATTGCCCTCCTTGTTGTTCCATGGGAAAGCGTTCATTCAGGCCATAAACCACACTCGCCGAATCCCGGAAATCGACATCGGGAAGTGACCCCGACCGAATCAGATTGAGTACCGTCACCGACAGCAACGCGGAATCAACGCCATGGCCGGTGACATCGAGCACATACGCGGCCAAATGCGTGTCATCGATCCAGTGGTATCCGAGCGAATCCCCCGCGAGGTCATTCGCTGGCTGGTAGAACCAGTCCGCCTCAACAGGGGATTTCATCGGCGATGGCAGCAACGACTCCACGTACTTCGCGGCGGCATCCAGGTTCCGCTGCATCTTCTCCGCCTGCCGACTCACTTCTCGCTGGGTGTTGAGCAACCGCTCGGCGGCATTCAATCGGGCACGAAGCTCCCCCTGCTCGACCGGCTTTCGCAGAAACTCATCGGCCCCGGCCTCCAGACCGGCGACGAGGTCGTCCGATCCCGTCCGTGCGGTCAATAGGATCAGGTAGGCGTAGTCGCGGTTCGCGGCTTGTCGAATTCGCCGTATTAAGTCCAGACCGTCGATCCCGGGCATCTGCCAGTCGGTGAGGACCAGGTCGAATGCTTGGTCGTCAAACGCTTGAGAGGCCATGAGGCCGTCTTCGACACAGACGACTTCATGGCCCCAGCGTTGCAGATGCCGCTCTAAAGATCGGCGCGTGATGCGCTCATCTTCGGCAACGAGAATCCGCATTGATGGATCCTAATTGATATTGTTTTGAATCATTTGAGCGTCCATCGCCGGACCGAAGACAATTCGCGTATCAACATTGATCCAAGTGTCGACGAGATTCTCCGTTAATGCGGCATGATCGGCTTCTTTGTCCGCACGTTTCACAAGTCCGTGTGGCTGATGGATATCTAATGCCACTCCGCCGCCTTGCAATAGGTCGACTTCAAATCGCTTGTTGGGATGACGCGCGTGTTCGTGAATAAATAGGCGCGAAGTCCCGTTGGCCTGTCTGAGAGTGTCGTCCACCGCGAGTCGACTGACCTGAGTCGAGTGGATCTGCCGAAACAGCATAAATCGTTTTCCCAACGGTTCTCGGACTCCAGCAGGCATATTGGCGATAGCTCTCCCAATCTCCCTGGCT
>JAGQQQ010000493.1 GCA_020426125.1 Planctomycetaceae bacterium | reverse complement strand
CTGACCGATGGCTGGCTGGAAGTGAACCGAGTCTGGCATGAGATCGGCGGCAAGAGCACCTGCACCATGATGTTTGGGCACGTTGAGACGCTGGAGGAACGGATCGAACACCTGGATCGACTCCGTCAGTTGCAGGATGAAACCGCCGGGTTCACCGCCTTTATCTGTTGGACACATCAACCCCCGGAAAAGGCCCCTTGGTTCGGGAAAGACGCTGAAGAAGGTCGTAAAGGAGGTGTTGATATGTCGGACCTGCCTTCCGCAGGAGCGTTCGAATATCTCAAAACACAGGCTGTCTCCCGGCTGTATCTCGACAACATTCCCAATATCCAATCTTCGTGGGTGACTCAGGGGGAAAAGGTCGGCCAAATCGCTCTCAGCTTTGGCGCCAACGACATGGGCAGTCTGATGATCGAGGAAAACGTCGTCGCCCAGGCGGGAACGGTGTTTCATCTGACTCTCGATTCCATTCGCCGCTGCATCTCCGACGCGGGCTACATCCCCCGTCAACGGAATGTCTTCTACGAACTGATTGATCCCGCCGAGCGACTCGCGTAGACCGCTCATTCGAATCGATAGCCGAGATGTGTCCCGTTTAGCGGATGCCCTCCGGGCATCCTTGTCCTAAATGCCGAGCGAGTTTCGCAATCGGCAAAAACCGTCAAATTCGTCTCGCCGCATCGGTCATTTTCTGTTAGAAGACGCGCGGAACCCGGAGTCGGAAACGGCAAACGGACGGCCAAGATCCGCCGTTTTCCTATGCCGATACGCATCATTCTCGACCGTCACTGGCCTGGCAAGGACGCCTCCCATGCGACAGACCATCCCGATCATCACTCGCGCCGCCTGGTGCCTCACCCTTTGCCTCTTCGCCACCGCCGGCCATCCGGTACTGGCCGAAGAGACAGACGGCGTCAAACTCGCTTATCAATTTCAACCAGGCCAAATCGTCCGTTACGAAGTGGGCATGGCCGATAACTACGTTGTCCAACTCAATTCGGTGGCTCAGAATCCCTTCACCAAGCAGACATCTCGCAAGAATTATCGCGTGGTCTCCGTCAATCCGGATCGCTCCGCCGTGCTCGAACTGACCATCGAAGCCATCGCCATGCAGGTCGGCGAAGATGAGAAGCTCCAATTCGAGTACCGGACCGGCCAACAAGAGGAACCCGATGCCGCGTTCGCCGGAGTCGCGGAGATGGTTGGCAAGCCTTATCTCCGAGTGACCGTCAGTCCGCTCGGGGAGATCTCGAACATCCACCCCTTGATCAACAAGGAACAAAGCCCGGAGGAAATCAGCCAGGCAGCTCTGGACGTGTTAATCCGGCTCCCCGCAGAGACGCTCCAAGTTGGAGCCGTCTGGCGGGAAGACTATGAGTCCGCTGTTTCCGTCGGCGAAGGGAGCCTGAAGAAGCCCGTGAAGATGCAGCGGCGGTTCACACTTCGCTCCATCGAGAACGGCCTCGCCACCATTTACATGGAAACCAAGGTCCTCACTCCGCTTCATAATCCCGATGAGGAAGTGCAGATGATCCGCCGCACGCCCCGCGGAACATTTGTCTTTGATATTAACCGGGGCCTGCTGGTCAGCCGCTCTCTGAGCCAGGACAATCAGGTGACCGGCTTCGGCGGTCAGGCCGGGACGATGATGAAGTTCAAACAACAACACATCGAGAAACTGACTCCCGCCCAGACGGCCGCGAAAGATTAACCAACGCCCGTGGAGTGCGGCGACTCGTCGCCGCT
>JAGQQQ010000492.1 GCA_020426125.1 Planctomycetaceae bacterium | reverse complement strand
AAGTCGAAGATTGCAACGGCATTCGTCGGACAACTGCAAGCGATTCCCCCAGGGAAGGAGGATGACCGTTGGTGGTATCGGTATCGCCTAATCGAAGGATTGGGTTATGTCGACCGTCTGGATGATGTTGGTGGGAAACCGATCGTGATTGACTCGCTGGTCCACGTGCTCTCGGATGTGAACGAGGTCTGGATTAATCGGTCTCAAGCGGCGCTGAGCATTTCGCGGCTTCCCTATACCGGGGCTGTCAATGTCCAATTGATCGCCTACGAGATCGGCCGTCTTCTCAGTCAGATGACAAATGCTTATAACACCAGCCCGAAGGCCTCCATTTGGAAGCACACCTATAGTCGGGTTTATTTGTCGTTTCGACCGGCCAACGCGAAAGAAGCGGCCAAACGCTGGGGACTGCTCGAACAAGTCAAACGCCCCGGTGTCACTCAAAATGAAAATGCCGTCCTGGAACTTTGGGATGCGTCGTTTCCGATGTTTCAGGCTGTTCTCACCGGGTCAGCTGGAGCGATCCCTGACAGCGACGTCAACGGTCTCAAAACCTGGATGACGGACAATACCCCGAGCAATCGATCCGTTGTTCCTGGGGCCCAACCCCTGCCAGCCCCAGGGCAAGGGGCCGCCCCCGCGCAAACAACGAATCCCCCCGCTGGTGGCGGGGCATCGGGAACCAATGACAACGCCGCAACCAACACTCCGCCCACTGGCGGCTGAAGCCCATTCCAATTGCTCTCGGCCTTACGGAGCCTTCGCATGTCTGGCAATGACGACAACATCATCAGTCTCGAATGGCACGGAGACGCGCTTGTGGTTGTCGCCTCGGGGGCCGTCGAAACATTAAAATGGGATCTCGTCGAAGGAGCCGCCGATATCGTGCTTGGCCCCATTCGAGAGCAAAAAGCCCCCATGGTTGTCTTCGACCTAGCCAGAGTCTCCTACTTTGGCTCCGTGTTCATGGCACTGCTGGTCCGATGCCATAAGCTCGTTAAGACCCAGGGAGGCGTCATGGTCTTGTGTGGCGTCAACCGCCTCGCCCGCGAACTTTTGCACACCACGTCGCTGGATACGCTCTGGGCGATCTACGACACGCGAGAAGAAGCGTTGGAAGCGATCGGTGCGTGATTTCGGCTCACTCCCGAGTCGCGTCTTGTCGAACGCCGGTTCCAGGTCTGTTGTCGGAAATTCTCGGAATTCTTTTTTCGGATGGGGGCTTTCGACGTAGCGTTCCCGACTTCGAAACGGATGTCAATCAAACCGGTGAAGAATTCCGAATCGTCCCCATCTGAGGAAAGGAAATCCTTTGGACACCAATCGCCCTCGCCGCTTCGCCCGGCCGGATGTTTCGGAAGAACATCCGCTGGCCACGGAACATGAACTGGCCGCGGAACGGTCGAATCGCCTGATCGAAGAGATTAAAGAAACCGCCGACAAGTTCGCCAAAGACCAGGCGACGACCGGAGACTTGAAGTTGATTTCCCGGGCTCTACGCGAGTTGCGGTATGCCTTTAAGGTCTTCACCCCCTATCGACGGCAACGGAAGATTACCGTCTTCGGGTCGGCCCGTCTGAAGCCGGAACACCCCGCTTACCAGGCGGCTGTCGAACTGGGCCGGGAGTTTGCGGAGGCCGGCTGGTATGTCGTCACGGGTGCCGGGGGCGGGATCATGGAGGGAGCCCACGTCGGCGCGGGACGCAAGATGTCAATGGGCCTTAACATCATGCTCCCGTTCGAGCAGGAGGCGAATTACGTCATCAACAACGATGAAAAACTGGTCAACCTCAAATACTTCTTCACGCGGAAACTGATGTTTGTGAAGGAAGTCCACGCCGTGGCGCTGTTCCCCGGCGGATTTGGAACGCAGGATGAGTTGTTCGAAACGCTGACCCTCATTCAAACCGGCAAACGGGATCTCATGCCCGTCGTTTGTGCCGACTCTGCGGACGGCACCTATTGGCATGGCTGGCTGGAGTTCGTCCGAGAGCATCTTGAGAAACAGGGACTCATCTCGCCGGAGGACTTTTCCCTGTTCAAAATCACAAACAGCGTGGAAGAAGCCTTTGAGGAAGTGATAGGGTTTTATTGTGTCTACAACAGTATGCGATACATCCGGGAGAAGCTGTACCTCCGATTACATGTCGATCCGCGCGCGGAGTTCATTGAACGGCTGAACGAGGAATTTCAGGACATCGTCGTCAAAGGAAAAATCGAACGCTGTGAACCTCACGAACATGAGGCGGACGAAACTCATTTGGTCGATCTCCCCCGGTTGCGTCTCCATTTCAACCGCCGCAACTTTGGAAGATTGCGGGAAATGATCGACTGCATTAATGACAACCTGTGCGAGGATGTGTGCGAAATCGAAAGATCGATGTGAGTCACCACCATATTGGTCGATCAACTCGGCAATCCGACAGAACTGGGCATCGCGATCTGGATGCTCTCCTCCAGCCAACGTCTTCGCGCGTCAAAACAAGTGGAGCGAGGCGGAACCTCTTCGAAATTAAACAGAGACATCTGCAACTGGCGAGTATCTAACCTGCTTTGCGCATCCGGTTTTTGGTTTGTTGGATTTTGGG
>JAGQQQ010000491.1 GCA_020426125.1 Planctomycetaceae bacterium | reverse complement strand
CGAGCGGTCGCTTGATTGAGGTCTAATGGTGCTTAATCTCTTTGTCTCGCTGTCTCTGTTTCAGCATCCTTGATTTCAATCCCTTCTTGGTGCGGCAACATGTCTCTCGAAATTCCCACACAAACGGTTCAACAACTTATGGAAGTCGCCTACGTTGCATCGGGCGCGGGAATGCTGCGAGACTCCGAGATCATTTTTCAGGGAGTGCAAGCGGCCTGCCCGGAAAGTGTGATGCCACAGATTGGCCGGGCGGTCAATCTGCTGAATGCCGGACGGCCCGAGGAGGCCACCCAGTTGCTGCGAGCCGCACTGGATTCCTTTCCGGAGAGTGAATTGGCCATGTCATTTCTGGGACTGGCTCTGCGTCAGGCCGGGTTCGCGCAAGCCATGCAGTCGGTCTGCGAGCAAGTCGTCGCATTGGGGCAGGATCAAGAAGCGTTGGCGTTAGCTCAATCTCTTCTGGACGCGAGTTCCTCCATCGCCGATAATTCAAAGCCTTAGAATGCGTCATCAAGGAGCGTCAGACTGACTGAAAGACAACAGAGGTCTCGAAATGGTCGATCCCCTGGGAAACGAAGCCGCCCGTCGCATGATTGATGCGGCACAACAGGCTGGAGCTGAGCAATCGGCCCCACAGCCTGACGCCACGCCCGCGATTGATGGTGAGGCGCAAGCCGAATTTGAGGCGGCGATGAACGGCCAGAAAGCCGATCGAGCGGATGCCAAATCTGGGCCGGATGCCGTGTCGGAGACCCAGCCATCGGACATGTCTTTAGGAGACGCGATCTTGCAAGGTCTGGAGCAGGCCAAGGCTTCCCACGATCAGCACATGGACCGTATCGCGGCCGAACTCTCCGTTGATGGGGACCAAGAAATGACGGTTCAAGACGCACTTCGATTGCAGTTCGAAGTCATGCAATTGCAGTTAGAGCAGGAAGTGGCCGCGAAAGTCGCCGACAAGACGAGTCAGGGTGTCCAGACGCTGTTTCGCAATCAATGATTCCATGGATCCGAATGTGTCAGACAAACAAAACCCAACTCATCGCAGAATCTTCTCCGCGTCGTGCGGACGACTGGTGTTGTGGAGTTGGTGTCTTCTGGCAGTCATGGGGTGCGGCAAAGTCGAGTTGTATTCCGATCTTCCCGAGTCGGAAGCCAATGAAATGATGGCCGTGCTGATGGAGAATGGGATCTCTTGCGCCAAACAAGCCGGTGATGAACAAACTTGGACTCTGTCCGTGTCCAACGACCGTTTTGCTGATTCAGTGAGGCTGCTCAAAGAGCAGGGCTACCCGAAGGACAAGTTCGCCGACATGGGACAGATGTTTCAAAAGTCCGGCCTCGTTTCCTCTCCCAGCGAGGAACGAATTCGTTTCATGTACGCGCTTTCCCAGGAATTGTCGAACACCATTTCACGAATTGATGGCGTCCTGTCCGCGCGTGTCCACATTGTTCTGCCGGAAAATTCTCCTTTTGGGAAGGAGGTTCAACCCTCCTCCGCGGCCGTGTTCATCAAACATCAATACGGTACGGATCTCGACACATCGATCACTGATATTAAGGAACTCGTGATTTCCAGCATTGAAGGCTTGGACGCCGAAAAAGTGTCCGTGGTCCTCTTCGAGTCGGAAGCCCCGCAACAGGCGGCGAAACGCATGGCTGTCGAATATCATGAGGTCTTCGGGGTGGCCGTTCGAAAAGGGAGCGAAACGATCGTCTATTCGACACTCGCGGCTGCTGCGGGTTTGGTGCTCCTTTGCTTGTTGTTCACGGGATGGATCCTCCTCGCGAGACGAGGAAACAATCAAGTTGTTGCAACGTGAGGGATCCCGTTGAACTGGAAATCCATCGCGACCTCCTGCCCCGATTTGGTTGAGGCGATTTGTACGTTGAATCACAACGTCGCGAACACCATGCATCGAGACCATTGGCCGGAGATTCCCGGTCCTGTGTTCCTGGAAAGACTATTGGATGAACCCAGGTCGCGGCGCTACGTCAATCGCTATGTGCTGGAAGTCTGCGGCTTGAATTCTTCGGGGTTCTGGGAATTTGAGCCACGGCCTCGTCGCCTGGCGCTCTTGTCCGAAGCGGAGATCCATTCGATTGGACTTTTCGCTGGTGCAGCAATTCTCTCCCCAGAAATTGCCAGAACGATCGACGGACAACAGATTCGGCAGTTCATCCAGGCAATCGGAGAGCGGATCTACGAATTTGCCGTAAAACAGGCCCCATTTTTCCAGGGCGTTCCAGCCATGACCAGTGATCCTAACGTCTCGTCGCAAAAACTCGAAGTTCGGGTGAAATCGGCAGGACGGACGTGCCTCGCCGCCTGCTTGGTGGAAGAACCTGCGGAGTTGATGAAGCGATTGGATTTCAAACTTCCGAAGGATTTCGCGTTGACCTCGACCGCCCTAGAACTCTCGATCGAGGAAAAGGAACGCTGTTGGGGATTCGTCCATCGTTTCGTTCTCCGCGAAGCCATCCCGGAGCGGCTAACATGGTTCATTTAATTGATTTCGAAGCCTTGAATCTGCATCCAGATGCCCAAGTCATACGCGCTGAGGATTACCAGGTCTACCTGGATGCCCAACAAGTGTTGGATCAGGCCAGGGAAAAGGCCGCCGAAATTGAGGCCGCGGCGCAAGCCGAATTTGAGAAGCAGCGGGAGCTTGGCCGTCAGCTGGGCATGGCCGAAGGAAAGCGAGAGATCGCGGAAAGGATGATCGAGACGGTCGGGCGAACCGTGGACTACTTTTCTGGCATCGAAGAAACGATGGCCGACTTGGTCGCGAAGGGAATCCGCAAGATCATTTCCGAAATGGATGACCGGGAGCGAATCATGGGTGTCGTCAAAACTTCGCTCGCGATGGTGCGTTCGGAACGAAAGGTGTTGGTTCGTTTGAGCCCCTTGGATGCCGATGCCGTCAAATCGCAGATGGACGAACTCACTCGAGCCTATCCGAACGTCTCGTTTCTGGAGGTGACCGCGGATCCCCGTCTCGAGAAAGGTGCCTGTATTTTGGAAACAGAGATGGGAGTGGTGGATGCCAGCGTTGAGACTCAGTTGCAGGCCATCCGGAATTCTCTGGTCAAATCGCTTGGCGCGGCCCATTTACGAGAGAGTCATTGATGCCGGAAGGTCTCGATTACATTTCGAAGCTTCTCGATCATGCGATTGATGAGTCGCGCCCGTTGAACACCAAGGGGCGGGTTCTTCAGGTGGTGGGAACCATCATCAAGGCGGTCGCTCCGGGAGCGAAGGTCGGAGAGTTATGCCGCTTGCAGAATCCTTGGGAGGAAAGTTGGGAACTCTATGCGGAAGTTGTCGGCTTCAATCTGGACGCAGCCCTGCTCACTCCGCTCGGGGAAATACTGGGGGTGTCGTCCGCGACGGAAGTCATTCCAACCGGGAAAATGCACTCCGTCGGCGTGGGGCCGGAACTCCTCGGACGTGTCATTGACGGGATTGGCAACCCCATGGACGGCTTGGGGCCAATCACGCCGGACACGTGGTATTCCGTGTATGCCCCTCCCCCCAATCCGATGCAACGCAAAATGATCACTCAGCCGATCTCGTTGGGACTCCGTGTGCTCGACGGGTTGCTCACGTGCGGCGAAGGCCAACGGCTTGGAATCTTCGCCGTAGCGGGAGGGGGGAAGAGTACTCTGCTGGCATCCATCATTCGAAACACGGAAGCAGAAATTATTGTTTTGGCATTGATCGGCGAACGTGGCCGGGAAGTTCGTGAGTTTATCGAAAAGGATCTCGGGGCACAGGGACTGCGAAAGTCGGTTCTGGTGATCGCCACGTCGGATCGACCTTCCATGGAGCGTCTCAAGGCGGCGTACGTGGCCACTGCGATCGCCGAGTATTTTCGGGACCAGGGCCAACGCGTCCTGCTGATGATGGACTCCGTGACCCGTTTCGCTCGTGCTCAACGGGAGATTGGCTTGGCCGCCGGAGAACCTCCCACTCGGAGAGGCTTTCCTCCCTCTGTCTTTGCAACCCTTCCCCGACTGATGGAACGGGCCGGGCAATCCGACAAAGGTTCGATTACGGCGCTTTACACCATCCTCGTCGAAGGAGATGACATGACCGAGCCGGTGGCCGACGAAACGCGCGGGATCCTCGATGGACACATCATCCTGTCGCGAAAACTCGCTGCGATGAATCATTATCCCGCAGTCGATGTGCTCGCCAGCGTCAGCCGGGTCATGAATGCCATCATTGATGATCAGCACTTGGCAGCCGCAGGACAACTCCGGCAATTGCTGGCAAAGTATCAGGAGGTCGAGATGCTAATTAAGCTCGGA
>JAGQQQ010000490.1 GCA_020426125.1 Planctomycetaceae bacterium | reverse complement strand
GCGCCACCTGAGACATCAAAAAGGCGTTTTAATTTACCCCAGCACTTGGGGCCCGACGCCATCCTTGAGGACAAGACACTTGTCTTGTGAATGGGCGTTCTTCGGAAAGTGCAGATTCGCACGGTTCCACTCGGCTTTGTCACGATCGTGAGCGTAACCAATCACTCTGCTCCCCGAATCCGTGAGCCTGAAAGGCCCATTGACGCCCAGAAAATCTGGTCGGAACGGCGTTTCTGCTGCCGTCAGCTTTTGGCGAAAGAGGAACGAGCGATTCCCAGTTGATGAGGCTGTCACGGCACAACAGTTGCTAATCTTGGCCGACTGAATGGTGTGTCGAAAGGTACTGCGGAAGACCATTAAGGCTAACGGAGTCCGGGCGATTAAACGTATATCGCTATGACCTCAGATTGAAAGGATGAGTCATGTCCCGTAGAACATTTGCTTATGCATTGGCGTCTCTTTTGGTTTTATTGATGACTGTCGAAGCGGCGCAGGCGGCGACCACAGGGCAGGTCGTGAACAAGTCTGATGCGGCTGTCAGAGTGAAGGTGATTCATGTCACCAACCCTCGGATTTACTGGGATGTGGGGGTATTGCAGGCTGGTCAGGCGAGCCAATTCGTCCCGCTCGACTTCGGATCGCGACAAGTGATCGTCAAGAGCGCGTTCACGGAAAGAATCCTGAAGACGGAGGACTTCGAGGTCGTCGATGACGGCTTGGGAAGATTGATCGAGATCACAGGAAGCGCCGTGAATGGGACCTTGACCGTCACCATTAAGTTCCCCAAAAAGGCGCCGAATTAGACGACGGCGTGGGGTGAGGTGTCGTTGATAGAAAGTTCCGATTCGGTGGGGGTACTGGCATCCAAGATCCCATTTGAGATTTCGGAGCCAAAATAGAGTAGGAACTTCTGACCTCCATTTTCCTGTTGACCCATCGCATGAACGGTCTCTTGCCCTGTCGATTTCTCAATAGATCGGCAGGGCAAGGGCGTTTCAGGATTGTCTGAGGCTCTTATCCACGGGTCCAGCGGACCCCTTCGCGGCCGTCTTCGATGGTCACGTTGAGTGCTGTCAGGGCGTCGCGGATTTTGTCGGCGACTCCCCAATTCTTGTTGGCCCGGGCGTCCTTGCGGATGTCGAGGATCAGGTCCATCAGTCCGTTGACAAACTCATCGTCGGCGGCGGCATTCTTTTTGACGGGGGTCCGGAATACCCCCAACAAGTTCGAGAGTTCCTTGAACAGTGTGACCAGTGTCGTCAGTTGGTGTTGAGCGTCTTCGCTGGCCTGTTCTTCCAGTTTGTTCTGGCTGATGAAGCCATTGATGGCGCGACGCAGTTCAAACAGAATTCCGATCGCTCCGCCCGTGTTGAAGTCATCGTCCATGGCCTCCTGAAACCGATCGCGAAGATCGGCGACAACCTTGCCAATCTCGTCGGGCAAGCCGCTCAGGTCGGTCGATGCGTCCCGCGTCGCCGGAGCCATTATCTCGTAAAAGCTTTTGCCGCAAACTCGTCCATAGGTTTCGAACATGCGGTAAAAGCCATCCATCGACTTCTCGGTGTTGGCGATATTCTCGAGTGAGAAGTCGATGGGGCTGCGGTAATGCGTCGACAGCAGGAAGAACCGCACTATCTCCGGGGGATGGTGTGCGAAGACAGCCGTTTTGACGGATTCCGCCCCCGCCGAGCCGGCGAGTTTGTTGGCGATCTGAGCTTCTTGAGACGGCTCCCTCGGTTTGTCACCATGCTTGTCGTGGGCGCCGCCGACTTTACCGGTGTTCTTGCCAGACTGCATCAGGCCGTTGTGCATCCAGTAGCGAACGAAGGTCTTCCCCGAGGACGACTCCGATTGGGCCAGTTCATTTTCATGGTGCGGGAACATCAGATCGAGACCCCCGCCGTGAATGTCGATCGACTCGCCGAGCAGCTTGCAACTCATGACCGAGCACTCGATATGCCAGCCCGGTCGGCCCGGTCCCCAAGGAGAGTCCCAAGCCGGTTCGCCTGCTTTGGAACCTTTCCACAACGCGAAGTCAGCGGGGTTTTTCTTTTTGTCGTTCGCCTCGACACGCGTGCCCGCGAGCATTTGTTCCACGCTCCGGCCACTGAGTTTGCCGTAATCCTCGTCGTGAGTGACGTTGAAATAGACGTCGCCGTTGAGAGGATACGCGAACCCCTGGTCGATCAGGTTCTGAATCATCGCCTGCATGTCGGCGATGTAGTCCGTCGCGTAGGGAAAGTGATCGACCGAGTCGACCCCCATGAGTTGCAGATTGTCGAAGTAATCGGCGGTCATCTGCTCCGCGAGAGCTTTGACCTCCATTCCCTTCTCTTTCGCTTTGTTGATCAGTTTGTCGTCGACATCGGTGATGTTGATGACAAAGGTCACCTCGTAGCCCGAATAGGAAAGATACCGTTTGACGGTGTCGAAGATGACCGGGCCGACCATGTGCCCGATGTGAGCCGGCTTGTAAACGGTCGGCCCGCAGAGATACATCGACACCTTGCCCGGCTCGATGGTCTGAAAATCTTCCTTTTCGCGGGTCAGCGTATTGTAGACTCGCAACGACATGGGATTGCCTTCCGTGCAATGAAACTTTCGATTCGTGTGCGGAGCAGAGTAGCGAATCGGGGCACGGAGAGTGTAGTCGAATTCCGAGCCCCGTGTCAGGGATTGAAACGGGGGGCCGGAATGGAGGATTTCGATCTGCGAACGATCAATTCGGAACGAGATTCCCCCCAGGGAATCTTCTCCCAGAACGACTACATCCAGCCAATGACCACTGTCTGCATTGTCACGACCAGGACAGATGCCGAGACTCCTACAGTGATATTGTCATTCCACCGCGAAGGGATCGATTCTAGCAACGCACAAGCCATCGCTGCGGGGACAATGACCATCGCCACCATCGCTACCGGGATCACCGGGGTTGCTTCCAACCAATAGATCAGCGTTCCCATGGTCGAGGCCCCGAGAACAAAGCTCACTAATCCCACCCAGGATTTCTTGCGATTCCAGGGGAGTTTCCGGCGTCCAAAGGCCATTCCCATCAACGTCGCGCAGCCATCGCCGAAGGCAATGATACAGGCGACCGCCAAGCCGATTTCCAAATGACCACGAAAGGCGAGAAACAGTACGGACAGCGGAAGAACATAGCCGACCAGCGCGGGCGCCCAGGATTCCGAGTCACTTCGCGTATAGGAGCGATGAAATCGGATCGCAAAGTATCCAGGGATGAGAATCGCCAGCAGGACCGCGGCGACCATGGCCGGGAGCCGCACCGGATCCAGATGCGGGACGAGTGTCGCTGCGAACGCCAACACGCCAGGGAGGAAGTGCCAAAGACGCCGTCGGACTTCCTGACGCGACAAACCAGCTGGATTTGACAAGACTGGTGTTGCCGGCTCGCGGGCTTCCCGCTTCGATGGTGCATCAATTCGGATCGTCTGACGCCCCACCTTGCGCTGGCGGGCGCCAGTGTGTTGACGGAGCGGTGGCGAAGGGAGGCGCGTCTGGGAGGTTGTCGAAACGGTCTTGGTTGGCAGGATCATTGCCAAATCTCGTTACAGC
>JAGQQQ010000489.1 GCA_020426125.1 Planctomycetaceae bacterium | reverse complement strand
GAGCAACTCCGGATGGGATGGCAGTTCCCCCATCACTCCAAAATCGCCGGACGATTTGACGAGGCCATTTCCGAACACCTCTTGCCAAAATCGATTGACGGTCACACGCGAAGTCAGCGGTTGGTCCGGCAGAAGCAACCACTTCGCGAATCCCAGTCGATTGCGAGGCAGCTCTTCAGGAAATGCTGGGAAGATGTCGGGCGTGTCGGCGGCGACTTCGTCGAGCCGTTTGTCATACTCCCCACGATTCAGGATGAAAGCCATCGGCTCCGCTTCTTTCTCCTGCATGACGTGGGCGATTGTTCCCCGGGCTTCGATGTCCGTTTTCTCCCGTTCGAGGGCTGCCAACTTTCGAGTCGCCTGTTGATAAACGGGATCCAACGTCGACAGCCACCAGTCGAACAGTTCCTGGGTCTGCTTTTCGTTCCGCTTTTCGGCGGGACGTTTGAGCAGCGAGGCCAGCCGACTGCTATTCCCCAGGGAGGAGACTTCGCTGTCGTTGAGCATTCGGGAGTAGACTCGCAGGTCGTTGATCGCCACTCCCGACAGTAGCGACGAATTGTGACGCTGGCCAATTTTGAAAGGAACGTCCGTTCGCGTCGTCCCTTTGAGAGAGTCGGCTTGAACATTGGTCTTCTGGTTCTCGCCGTTGATGTAGACCTGAATCCCAGCCGCTTTCTTGGAGCCGTCGTAGGTGACGGTCACGTGTGTCCACTCATTCGCGGGAACCTGCTTTTGGGAGACGACCTTGAGCGCGTCACCTTGCCAGGAATTGATAATGTGCGACCCCACGCGGCGGCCTTCGACCCACATGTCCCAACCGCGGTAGTTGTTGGATTCGTCCATCCGAGCGACGATCGCCCCGGAACTATCGTTGGCGGGAAGTTTGATCCAGGCGGAGCAGGAGAATGGTTGATCCGCGTCGAAGTCGCCGACATCTCCCAGTTGTGTGACGGCCGCTTTGGAAACGACGGCAGCCTGCTCCCCGGTTTTGCCTTCTTGCCATTCCGTGGATTCTCCCACCGCCACATCGCGGGATTCTCCATTGACGGTGACATTCAGATTCTCCCCTTGCGTCGCAAGAGACGCATGCAGATGCAGGTCGTTGGACGGGATATTTTTCTCAAACACATCCGGCGAAGCGGACGCGAGCCAGTTTTCAAACTCCGGCTTGGCCGACTGTTTCCGCTGTTCGACCGCAGTCCGAGCATGGGCAATGGCCTGCGGTAGTTGACGCCACCGCTGGAGGTCTTTGTCCTGGGGAACGGTGAGGATGGGGGGCGTGTCTTTAATGTTGCCATCGCGGGCACGTTGAGTCGTGTTATTGAAGAAGGCCGCCATCTCGTAGAACTCCCGCTGCGAGAGCGGATCGAACTTATGGGAGTGGCAGACGGCACATCCGGCGGTGAGCCCCATCCAAACTTGAGCGGTGGTTTCGGTCCGGTCGCGGGTGTAGAGGACGAGGTATTCCTCGTCGATGATCCCCCCTTCGTTCGTCGTCATATTGCAGCGATTGAACCCGGACGCAATCTGCTGATCGAGTGTCGCATCGGGAATCAAGTCCCCGGCGAGGTTTTCAATCGTGAACTGGTCATACGGCATGTTCTTGTTGAACGCCTCGATGACCCAGTCCCGGTAGGACCACATTTCGCGGTAATTGTCGAAATGGAAACCATGGGTATCCGCATACCGGGCGTAGTCGAGCCAATAGCGTCCGCGGTGCTCTCCCCAAGCTTCCGAGGCGAGCAACTTGTCGACTAGCTTTTCATAAGCATCGGGAGAGGTGTCGTTGAGATAGGTCTCCAAGATCTCCGGGGCAGGGGGGAGGCCAGTCAGATCAAGGCTGACCCGTCGTGCGAGCGTCGACCGGTCCGCCTCGGGAGCCGGCTTCAAACCAGCATCATCGAGTTGGGCCAAGACAAAGTTGTCAATGGGGTTCGCCACCCAATCGGGCTGGCTGACTTTGGGGATCTCTGGTTTCGTGGGCGGAATAAACGACCAGTGGAGTTGGTATTCGGCTCCCTGTTCGACCCACTGCGTGAGAATCTGTTTCTGTTCATTGGTGAGCGTCTTCTTTGTTTCCGGGGGCGGCATCACCTCCTCGGGATCGTCCGAGAGAATCCGGCGGATCATCTCGCTGAGATCCGGATCGCCGGGTGTGATGGCACTCATCTCGATGGCGGCGTCCCGTTGATCGAGACGGAGATCGGCCTTTCGCGCGGCGCTGTCGGGGCCGTGGCACGCGAAGCAAGCGTCCGCCAATATCGGGCGGACGTCCTCATTGTATTCCAGAGAATCGGCGGCCGACAATCTGGTGACAACGACCGCAATTCCAACGGAAAATGAGACAAGCCGAAGTCCGGAAAACCGATGAGGAACAGAGATCATTTCTTTGACTGGCCTTTCAGGCTGGAATGACTCAATGGAACGAATCTTCGAGCCTTGAACCAACGAATCAGGTGGGAAAATCTGGCAGGGGGAAGGGATATCTTCGGAATCCAATCCGATATCGCCTCCTGAGAGATTTTACCCATCGAATCGACTGCTGTCTATTTGAGCAATCGTTGCAGTGAGGAGCGGCGGTTGAAAACGGATCGAGACGTAGCGTAGGCCAAGAGGATGTTCGAATCATCCGCTCGCACTCGTGTTCCGATCCGGGCTCAATGAAATCCGGATACGATTTCGTCACGACTTTCGAATGAACCGATGCTTTCGCGCCGAAGGTGTGGGCCAAGATCAACGCCGTCACGACACTCCGTTTCCGCCGTCAGGCAATGGATCTTCTTTCACCTCAACAGGCAAGTCCGGTCCGACGCCAGAGCCTTCATATGAGAGCTGGTCAATGACAGATTTGTCTCGGCGATGCCAACTGGCCCAGCTGAGCGGAGTATCCTTGTTGGCGTCGCGCAGCGTGGGATCGGCTCCCGCGTCAAGCAGTAGTTGAATCACTTCCGGGCTTCCCCAAGCCGCAGCACGATGAAGCGGGGTCTCTCCCCGAACGCGAGCGTCCCGCCAGAGGCAATAGGTTTTCATGCCGGGCTTCGTTCGTGCGTTGGGATTGGCACCGTAACTGAGCAGCAACTTCACCGCTTCGACATCATTGGTGCCAGCGTATCCATGGAGCGCCGTTTCCCCGTTGTGCTCGCTGGCGCGGTTGACGTCGGCGCCGGCTTCCAGCATCAAACGCATGCATTCCAAAACTCCGGATGCTCCGAGAACGGGGGAGATATTTTCGTTGCGTTGGATGTCGGGATCGGCTCCGTGTGTCAGCAAATACCTTGTGATCTCGGGATCGAAGTTCAGCAGGGGCCCCATCCCATGCTCGTCGACACTATTTGGATCCGCGCCGGATTCAATGAGCCGTTTGACTGTTTTCAGATCCCCGGAAACGGCGGCTTGAACCAGTTCATCATTCCTTGGCATCGGATTCCCTGGCCACTCGGGGTTCGTGATGACTTCTTCATGCAATCATGTCCAGTTGGTGGGAGCATACAGTGGATTCCTCGGAGAAAAAACCGTGCTGGTTACCTAATGACGAACACGTTTCGAGGGATGGCCGATGGCCGGAACGATCGAGTCATGAGAGCAAGATCTGGATCGTATTCTCTCCCAGTGTGAGATGGCAGTTCCGACCCAGGGTCACCCTCTAACGGTTCCGCCAACTTCGATGGCCGGAGTGGGATTGTTCACGCACCAGCCTTTCCCACAATCGCCAATCCCCCTCACCTTCCAGTCTTCTCAGCTTAGCAGTTTCTGTGCCGATCCCTAATAAAGATGGACTGAAAGCGGGTGATCTGAGTCTTGGTAACGTGAAGCCATCCATTTGACAGAACCGATACAAAGGGAATACGGAGGGCGTTTGGGACAGTTAGTCAGATATCCGCTACGAAAGGAACGACGTCGGCAGCTTCTGTCGAATTCGACGTTGTTGAAATGAGGTTGTCATGGGAATCCAAAACACGAGTGCCCCTTTCTTCGTGGCATTGTTCGTCACGGTAATCACGGGAACACTCGCCTTGAACGCGGAAGACCACACTCCATCGCCCTCTTTTCAAGCGGGCCGTCCGGTCGCATTGCTGAATTATTCTGAGGCTCACTCAAGTGAGGCGCAGTTCGAAACCTCTCTGATCCGACCAGTGGCCTTCTCCGACATGTACGACGGAGACATCGTCTGTGATGACGGTTCCTGCTCGCCGAAATCTGGTGGGTTTTCGGGTGGGGCCGCGCTGATTCTCGCCAAACTTCACTTCAAGGAAGCTTTTCAGACGTCGACTATCGATGCGACGACAGGCACGATGCAACTCACTCCGTTCGAATACAACTATGAAGCGAACACTCGAGCTTGGATCGGATATTCGCGTCCGAATGGTCTGGGCGTTCGAGCCACCTACAGCTACACCGACCAAACAGCGGACGCCGCGAGGCTGGTGGCGACGCCGACAACGTTTCATACGGCCCAGTTGCTAGTGGTCAACATTCCTGCGGCAATCAACACGACCGCTCCCGGCCAGCTTCTCGCCGTCGATAGCAGTCTGAACACGAAAATCTTTGATTTGGAGGGAACGATCGAACTCGACTTGGGCGACTTGGACATCGTCGGCCTGGGGGGGCTGCGCTACGCGAAACTGGACCAGGATGCGAACGCCACGGTCCTCGATGGGTTGTTCACTCCGCTGCAACATCTTGGCTGGGGACGGGAATTCGAAGGAATCGGCCCCTCGGCTGGGGTGGAGGCCCATCGATCTTTGGGAGACACAGGGTTCTCTCTGATTGGGACGGGTCGAATCGCGTTGCTGTTCGGAAAGAAGACGCTCGATCGAGTTGTGACTCCACCGACGGGCGCAATCCCCCCTGTGCCGTTTGTTCAACTCGATAGCGCCGACGAAGTCACTCCGATCTTTGACTTATCTCTCGGCGTCGGATATGAGAGGCCCTTCCGCATGGCAACCGTTTTGGCCCGCGCGACATATGAGGGCCAACTGTGGGCCGAAGCCGGAGCCCCGACACTTGGATACATCGGACTTCAGGGCTTTGCCCTGCAACTCGGCGTCGAGCGCTAACGTCGACGGCGTCACCGAGATTCTTCCTTGCGATTCGCTCGCATCGTAGGGATCCCGTTTCCGATGAATCCCTTCTGTCAGTCCTCACAAAACTTGGCGAAGAGTTTGGGGTATCGCTGCCTCATTTCCTCGTCATCATCAAAGTCCCAATCCTCCCCCAGCGCGGGCAATTGGATGGGAACCATCGGCATATCGCCATCCGCCACTGATTCATACGCGGATTGTGCCACGTTGAGGATCTCCTCGCACTCGACATCTTGCTCCAGACCAGGGAGATCCGCCAGAGAGTCGGGATCCGCGAGAGCCTTTTCAAAGATGGACTGGCCCTGCGTCAACAGCCAGCCGCGGAAGTAATCAAACCCATCATCCGAGCAGCCCCCGTTAATGAGATAGGCCGCCCCCCATAACTCCCAGGAGTAGGACGTCTTGAGGAGGTCGGCCATGTGCCGTTCAAAATCCACAATCTCTTCTTGCGACATTTCGATCAGTGCTGCCTCAATCGACTCCACTTGTTCGTAGAGGTCCTCGCAGGAACGAGTGGACTCAATGAGCGACCAAAATTCATTTCGAGTCATTTGCACGTCCGAGATTGGAAAAAGGAACTTCCTGGATCACACATCGTTTCCCCCAAAGTTGGTGAACGACTTCAACGGGTTGTAGCGACATCAACATCGCGAATCAAGTATACGGACACTTGTAAGCATTCTTTTGGGCGTTCGCGCCGACCTGTCAGTTGTGGTTTCTCAGCTCAGGTTTCGAGTCGGGGGAACCACAGAGATGGCATTGCTCGAGCACGGACCTTTCCGCTTAACGAGGGGGCGGGAACCTCGGTCTTCCGGGACCTCGCGTTCCCGGCCCACCGAACCCGCCGGGGGGAGGTTGGCGGGCAAAGCTGGCATCGGCTTCTCCGCGGAGTTCGCGAGGAATAAACGGAAACTGGTTCGTGATCACATAGTAGTAGATTCCCTGAGGGTATTCGGGTGTCACTCCGACTCTTCCATTGTATTCGTCGAGATCTCCGAGCCCTTTCATAAACTCGTAGTCTTGAACGAACGTGCCATCGAACCGCCCTCCCGGG
>JAGQQQ010000488.1 GCA_020426125.1 Planctomycetaceae bacterium | reverse complement strand
CAGATCGAAATCCTTGACCCCTCCCTGCAAGTGGCATTTGGCAAGGATACGATCACCATCGAAAACGACGGCAAGCCCATCCGCGTCACTCCGGGAACCCATTCGCTGGCCGTCAGCTATGACGGGATTCACTTCGATGTTGAGGAGTCATTTGAGGTGACAAAGAACGACGAGGTTCGGCTGCGCATCGAGCGTGTGGGTGATCAGATCATCGTTCATCAGGGAGGGAGTGAGACGGCGCCCCTGCCGAATAGGGTCCCCCTGCGACCACCAGTCATCGAATCCGTTGAACTTGTTCATACCTTGGCGTCTGATGAGAAACAGGTCTGGGATTTGGCGTTTTCCCCCGATGGAAAGTCGCTTGCCGCGGCCAACAACGGAGGGTCCGTTAAGGTTTTCGACTCATCGACTGGCAATTTGATCCATACGTTGTCGGACTTCGATTGTCCGGTGTTCTGCGTCACCTATTCTCACGATGGCAAAATTCTCGCAACGGGCGATTCCCATCGATCGACTTCCGGCAAGCAGCGATCAGGAACGGCGACACTCTGGAGTACGAACGACTGGTCGAAATTGTCCGCTGTGACGGATACGAAAGCCGTTCGCAGTCTTGCTTTCACGCCGGACAGCAATCGGCTGATTCTGGGACTCGGCAGCAGTATGCCAGAGGACATGCTCGGACGGATGGAAGAGAGCCAGGCGCGTATGGCGGAACGAGCGGGATCCGGCCGGGGAGCATCCGGGAATATGACGTTCAAAATGTGGCAATGGGGCGGTCTCATGATCTATGACGTGCCGACGAACAAGGCCGTTCCGGCACCCGCTGTGGACTCTTCACGAATTGTCGCGGTCACTCCGACGAATGACGGCCAGAAGTTCGCTTCCTGCGGATTTCGGGGAGAGCTGAAACTCCGTGATCTGGAAAATGGCGTCGCCACTCTCGATCTTGTCGAACCGCCTGGAAGCCAGTACGCCGTCCATGATGTGGCCATCGCTCCGAATGCCGATGTTCTGGCAGCCGGAGCCCCCAATGGATTCCTGCTCTATGATGTCAGTGAGGAAAAAGAAATTCTCCGCAACACGACAGCGGGGGAAGTTCTTTCATTGAGCTTCTCGGACGATGGCCGGATCCTTGCGACCGGACACTCGGGACATCCGATTCAGTTGTGGGACACATCCACCGGAAAACAACTCGCGTCGATTCCCGTGGACTGGAAGGTGACAACCGACCTCGAATTCCAACCTGGCGGCCACCTCCTGGCCGCCAGCAGCGAGTCCGATGGGACGGCTCGCATCTGGGATGTTCAGTCGTCACTGTCCGATCGAAGTTTGCTGTCCAGCAACTCAACTGCGCAAACAATCTCAGCTGCCGATAAAGCCTCATCGGCAATGGATCCGGTGCCGTCGGTTGATCGGGCGGATCGCCCCCATTTTTCGGATTCCGAAGCACCATCGCTATTGGTCGCCCCTTTCTCTGCGAACGAAGCAACGCAATTCCAGCAGAACTGGGCAGAATATCTCGGGATCCCCGTACGAGTCCGCAACTCAATCGGCCTAGAATTTGTTCTGATCCCCCCCGGGGAATTTCTCATGGGATCCCCACCTGATGAGGAGGGGCGGTCCGAGCTTCCACGTGACTTCTACCACACCCATGGAGACAAAGGGAAAGGCAATCCACTTCCATCTGGGGATCAGGAACAACAGCACCGCGTGGTGATCTCGAAACCGTTTTACCTCGCAACGACGGAATTGACACAGGGGCAGTATGAGGCCGTTGTTGGGGGATCAAGCCGTTCGATTCGAGCGGGAAAGACGTCGGAACATCCCGTCGGGATGATGGGATATCGTGCACAAGAATTCGTCGGGATTCTCAATCGCCGCCCGGAGGAACTGCCCGCAATCCGTGAGTATCGCTTACCCACGGAAGCGGAATGGGAATTTGCTTGTCGAGCGGGAACGGAAACAGTTTTTCACTTTGGAGACAGCCCCGACAGGATTCAAGAGTTTGATTGGGTCGTGTCCAATTCGAACGGTCAACCCCATCCAGTGGGAGAGAAAACTCCCAATCCATTCGGACTGTTCGACCTCCACGGAAATCTCCGTGAGTGGTGCGCCGATGTCTATGCGATCTATCCCGACGCCAGGGTTGTTGATCCCTTCGTAAAAAAGGACGATCCATTGGTGACGGGCACCGGAGGCGCACAAGTTGTTCGGGGCGGTTCCTACAAAACACCGGCAACAAAATCGAGGAGTGCCTGGAGATTTCGCAGTAATACTCGGACGCTCTACACGGAAGGCTTTGGTGTCCGTTTGGCCGCCAGCATTCAATCAGATCGGGCTTTGCCGGTCGTCCCAAAAAGGGATGACGTCAGCAGAACCGCTCCGCCGGAGCCGAGTGAACTGAAAGAACTACGTGCCCGTACGACGGCCCTCGCCGGCAAACCGGCCGCTGACCGCGATGTAATCACCCTACGTGAAGAGTTGACGGCATTCCGCCTGAAGCACTACGGCACCCCTTGGGCTGTGGAAGCGGCGAAGTTGATGACCGAACTCCGCTGGCCCGTCGATGAATTGACACGAGGGGCGATTGATCCCTACGAGTTGAAGGTCGCGGGCTCCGGTGACATAGAAAATGTTCCACGAGGACTGGTCCATATTATGGGAGACAGCCGCCTCAAGCACTGGGCTCACGTGGAATACCTGGATTTCAGCCCCGATGGACAAACGATCGTGTCCGCCAGTCGCGATCGATCGGTCGTTATCTGGTACACGCAGTCCGGCAGGCAAAAGCAGATCTTGACGGGACTCCCGTCGAACCCTCGATGTGCCCGGTTTTCTCCCGACGGCGAGTCTGTCGCAATCTGTTGCGGCATGAAAGAAGACGCCAGTGACGCAGGCACGAAAGAAATTGTGATCTGGGATCTAAAACAGGACAAGATCGATAAGAAACTCACTGGTGGTCACACCAAGCCGATTCGTCGAGTCAACTGGAGTGGAGACGGCAAGAAGGTCGTCAGCTGGGCGTACGACAATCTCGTCAACATCTGGGATGTGCGGACGGGAAAGGTCCTGAAAAAAATCGAGACCGAGGGGACCGGGGGAGGCATGGTGCCCGTCTGCTGGAAAACCAATACGCTGGTGGTCCCCTTTCAAAGCCAGCGGTATCAGCTTTGGAACTTGGAGTATCTCAAGCCTCACGATCGTCCAGAGATCCAACATGAGGCGTTGCAGAGTGTGCGCTGCATCTCAAACGATGGCTCTTTGATCGCGTTCATGTCCGAGAAAGATGGCAAGACCATCCTCATCTGGGATGTCAATACTGGAAAGCCGGTGCAGACGATCAAGCAGTCAGAAGGAATCATCGAAGCCCGGTTCACTCCGGACAACAAATTCTTGCTGATCGGGGATTACGGAAGCTATGTCAAACTTTGGGATCTGCAATCCGGGAAACTCGCGACCAGTCCGAAAGAGCCTTACAGAGAAAACAATGCCTCTGACATGACCGCAGTCGCGATCAGTGCAAACGGAGCGGTTTATGCTCACGCCGGCAGTGCTGGCAAGATCGCGGTTCGAGATTTCCGGACCCACGAACTGCTCCTTAATCCGGCAAAAGAAAACACCTACGGCGGCGGCAAGCTGGCCTCAGCAAAGATGAGTTACGATGGCACATTGCTGGCCACGCAGGGTTGGGGCGGATGTATCGATACCTGGGATCCGATCATGGCGAAATACAATCTCCGAATCTTTCGATCAACCCTGACTCCTCGAGCCATTGATGTCTCCCCAGATGGTGCGATCGTCGGCTATCCCCGTCAGTGGAGCAGCAGCCCGATGTTGTTTCTCGACGCTCACAAGACCGAGAATGCCAAACCGTATATGAAAAACTTCTACGGCAACGAATGCGCCTTTTCTCCTGACGGCCAGCACGTTGCCGTCGCGACGCAAGAAGACAAGGACCGGGTCTTCATTCATAACTACCAATCCGGCAAGACGATCACGACGATTAGCCACCCCGGAGGAACTGCCGAGAGAATGCGATACACCCCCGATGGGAAGTATTTGGTGACCAATACTTACCAGGGAACAAGTCCCGTCGTGTACAACCCTGTCACAGCCGAGCGACTCCCGGGGTTTTCCGGGCACAAGGGGATCGTGCAGTATTTCAACTTCAGTCCGGACGGCAAATGCCTCATCAGTGCAAGTTCCGGTGCCCGGGAATTGAAGGTCTGGGACTTTGAGAGCCGAAAGGTGATCCAAGAGCTGATCCCCGCATCGATTCGGGAGAAAACAACGGGACTCACCTCCCCCGCCTATAGCCCGGATGGTCGTTGGATCATGGTCACCGTGGGCATCAATAGCGGCGCCGGATACCTCTTGCTCTGGGATGCTCAGACCCTGGAATTAAAGCACCGTTGTCACTACCGAACGGATTCCGGAATTCTCAAGGGAATTCGAAACGTCTTCTTCACCCTCGATGGCCGGCATGTCATCCGGGCCGATTACAACGGGACCATCAAATATTTTCGGATCTCCGAAATGGAAAAGGTCGATGCGATCCCCGAGGGAACGAAGACATAGGACCGGAGTTGGCTGACTTGTTGTTCGGCAACAAGGGAAACGTCCACACCAATGCCATTCGAGCAACAAGGAATGATGGACTCTCTGAACGTCCCGAGAGGAATAAGATCACTGCGATGTGATGACTCGGTTGAGCGACGCCGTTCGGGGGCAACTTTTTCAGGCACCCCACTGGGAAAGCAAACGGTTCGCTCCCCCACAGGTCACCAGAGGTCTCTTCAAGACCAATTCGAAAGCGACCGGTCTCTCTCTACTTAGGTTCTTCTGGATCCGACTCGTTTCAATGAGTGTTCGTGTGTGCACTGTTTTTGTCGGTCAGCACGAGAACTGAGGGAAGACTCTCTGAAACCGCTTGATGTTTGTCTCTTCCCGATTTAGCCTAATGTTCCGAATTTGAACTTCGGGTCGACTTTGATGATCGGCCACCGCAGTGGACATTCCGCGACAGGAGACACCTCCCGAGAATAGACCATGGCACACGAACGTGCGGAATTCCTGAAATAGGACCGGCTTCTGTGTTGGTGGCTTCTCGCAACAACGCCTCAATCCGTTCGGTTTCAATCGTGCCCGGCGTTGTCTCCTTTCAACATCCCTAACAAAACTCCCTTCCCAGACAGGTGATCTATGTTGCTCAAGCATTGGCTCGGTGGTCTGTTTTCCTCATTTCAGAAGACCACTCGCTCCGGGGAAGGGAGACGCCAACGACGGGCGGCTCAGCGACGCAAAGCCCTTCGCGACGCGGGCGTGTCGGTCGGGATTGCCAAACTCTCCGAAGGACTCGAAGACCGGACCCTGTTGGCGGCGGTTCTCGGGGCCACTCTCGACGATCAGGTGATGGGCACAGTCCAGGCCGGAGACGGGATCACTTACTTGGCCTCCGTCTCGAACAGCGGGAATATGGACGCCACCAACGTCCAGCTCTCCAATCCCCTCGATCCCAACACCGACTTCGTGCCAGGATCGCTGAAAATCGGTGTGGCCGCCTTCGCGGATAACTATAACGTTGTTGGGAATACCCCCCGAACCGTGGCCGCCGGATCAGGATTGCTCTCGAACGACGTTGATATTGATGCCGGAGGAGCATTCACCGTCACCGGTGTCACTGATATTGGAGGGACAGCGGCCAACGGCTCACTCTTGGTGAACCCCGACGGTAGCTTCACCTACACTCCCTTCACCGGCACGAACGGGACCGACATCTTCGAGTACAAAGTGGAAGACTCCGATGGCCTCATCAGCACCGGAACCGTAACATTCAATGTCTCATCGATGGTCTGGTTCGTGGACAACTCCGGCCCAGGCGGGGGCGACGGATCCTACAACAATCCGTTCAACACTCTCGCCCCTCTCAACGGGGCCGGTGGTGCAGGCGATGTCGATGGCCCCGGCGACACCATCTTCGTCTATGAAACTGGAACCGCCTACCTCGGCAATTTTGCGCTCGAAAACAACCAGCAACTGATCGGTGACGGCTATGCCTTTCAGATCTTTGACTTGATCATCGGCAACTCGTCCACAGCCCCCGTCCTGACCAGTTCCAGCGGCAGCAATGTGACGCTCGCCTCCAACAACAACTTGCGCGGTTTGAATCTGACCTCCACTGGGGGAACAGCACTCTTTGGAGTAAACTTTGGCAGTCCGAGTGTGACCAACATGCTCATTAACGCCACGAACAGTGTTGCGATCAATCTTATTAATGGAAATGGAGACTTCTCGTTCAATTCGGTCAACGCCTCAGGTGCCGCTAATGGGATTGTTTTAGATAATGTGAATCCCACGGCATTCAAAATCACAGGCGACAACTCGACCACGATCCAGGGCGGCAATGATTCTGGCGGCGTCATCCAGAGCACGACCGGTGACGCGATCAAACTCACCAATTCATCGAATATCACGCTCCAGAACATGACGATCGGCAACCCGGCCGCAACCGTTGCCGATGGTCCGAATGCAAATGTGAATATTGCTGATGACGGAGTGGATGCCAACAACGTCACCAACCTGACCCTCAACAATGTGACCATCGCTGAGACAGGGACCCAGGGTGTTCGCGCCAACGCCGTCACGAACTTCGTGATGAACGACAGCCTGATCCTCAATGCGGGGAATGATAACGAAGAGCATGCAATCTTATTCACTGAACTGCGCGGGGATAATTTCATCCGTCGAAGCGTGTTCGATGCGTTCCACGAGTCTGGGATTGATTTGAAGAACGCCACGGGCACTGTTGATCTCACCCTGTTTGATACGACCTTCCAGGATAACGAAGGGAGCGTCACCTTCGGTTCTCAGGCCATCCTGATGGTTGCCACCGGCGACGCGAAAATCGTGGCCAGAATTTCAGGAACGACCGGGGCCGGGACGAAGTCCATTTTCGATGACATCAAACGCAACGCCATTCATGCCATCTCGGAAGGAACCGCCTCGGATATCCAGCTCACCGTCGAGAATACCCGCATTCTCGACACCGGGACTGGCGACGGCATGATCATCATGAATGCCGACAACAAAGGGTCCGGCAATATCACCGTCAACAATTGTTTCTTCACCGATGATACGCCAGCGATTACCCCCTTCTCCATCATCGTGAAGAACGACAGTTCCGGATCGCTCGATGCCACGATCACGAACAACACGACACTCGGTCCGCAATTGCTCAACATCAACCACGACGACATCGGGAGTGTAGGCGCGGCCAACGGCACCACTCGGGCTTTAATCTCAAGTAACGTCGTAGATCAAAAAGCTGAGGGTTCAGTCGCGATCGATATCATTGCGACAGAATCTGGTCCTGTCGGGTCGGATCCAGACCTCAGTTTGATCATTACAAATAACACGACGACACAGCCGCAGAATTCCACATTTTCTTTCGCGGCTGGTCTTCGCATTCACGCAACCAACAATAGCCGAGTTAATGCTCAAATCACCGGAAACTCATTCCAGGGTGAACCGGTGGGCAGCGGGGGCGCCGGGATCGAGTTGCAGCAATTAGATTCATCGGTCTTCAAACTGGCGTCGCCATTTACCGGTGGCAACGCGGCCACCACTGCAGCATTTATCAACGCCCAAAATCCCGCGTCTCAAGACCCAGCATTCATCACCGGCAACTTCGGCGTCGGTTTGCCAGTCAGCCCAATGATGACAACAACTCCGATTCCGCTGACAATCATGGCTCCCATCATGGTCGGACCAACCACCTCAACGGCCTCTGCCGATTTTGATTTCCCCTTGACCATCGCAGTTCCTCCTCCTGGCGGTGGAACCGGAACCGGAACCATCAATCTGGGAACCATCCCGCGAGGCTCTTCGACCCAATTCAGATTCCAGGCCAACGTTACAAAAGGCCCAGGGCTTCCGAACTCCGTGAGTGCCCAGGGAACCCTCACCGCTGATGGAGGAATCTCCATCCTGACCGACGATCCAGCCGTCGGAGGAGCGACTGACGCCACCGTCACAGGACTCGAATCCCTCACTCTCGGCGGAACCGTTTGGACAGAAAATAATTCCAACAAGACCTATGATCTCGGAATTGACGACACCTTCGATGGAGTGACCGTCAATCTTTATCTGGACGACGGGGATGGCATCCTCGACGCAGGAGATGGAGCCCCCATCGCCACGACGAAGACCACGCTCAATTTCAGCAAGCAGACGGCCTACGAATTCACGAACCTCGCCCCCGGCGATTACATTGTCGAAGTCGTGAATAGCTCTGGTCCCCTGATGGGACTCGTCTCGATCAGTGGAACAACAGATCCCGACAACAACGTTGACAACGACGACAATGGGGATCCCGTCGCCGGTTTCGAAGTGGCCTCTTCCGCCATCACCCTCGACTACGGCACCGAACCCGGAGGCAATGTCAACGAAACCCTCGACTTCGGCTTTGAAGCCAGCGTCGCAACCTCGACCTACTCGGTCGAACTCAGCGGAACCAATCTGCTCGTCACCGAAGACGGCGCCGGGACCAGCGACCAACTGACGATCAGCACCGATGGCACCAACCTGATCATCACCAACACCGGCGGCAACCTGACCACCACGATTCCCGAGGCCAAAGGGGGAGGCACCGAGACGCTGACGATCCCCTTGAACAGTGCCGGATTTACCGGCGGAGTCTTCGTCAGCGCCTTAGCAGGTGACGATACCCTCACCCTCGACTTCAGCTCGGGCAATTTCAGCCGCCCGATCAGCTTCGAGGGCGGCGACAACGGAACCGTCGGGGACGACCTGATTCTGACCGGTGGAGGGACATTCAATGACGCGAAATTTGATTACAAAAACGCCAACGATGGCACCGTCGACCTCACCGGCAACAGCACCATCACGTACACCGGCTTAGAACCAATCACCGCTTCGTTCACCGCGGCCAATGTCGTTCTCAGTTACAGCACAACCGCCGAAACCATCACCATCACCGACGCTGGTGGTGGACAGACCACAGTGAACAGCACGGCCGGCGAACTGACCACCTTCAACAACCCGACGGGCACTCTGACAATCAACGCTGGCGACACCGGCGGCGACATCATCAATCTGACCAGCCTCGATCCGTCATTCGCCGCGACGATTCTGATCAATGGAGAAGGGGGCAACGACACGATCAATGCGTCCGTTGATCCCGGTCCGGGGGCCGTGCTCACCGCCGAGAGCGTCAACTTGATAGCCACGCTCAACTTCGAGATCGACGGCACCGCCGGTGCGAATCTGCCAGGCGGACATGAGCAGATCACCGTGAATGGCGCGGTCGACTTGACCGGCTCGTCACTCGCCACCGGAGGCAGCATCGTCGGCGCGACGCTCGGCGATACCTTTGTGATCATCAACAACGATGGCGCCGACGCCGTCATCGGCACGTTCCTTGGCTTGGCGAATGGCGCCCCCGTCTCGGTCAACGGCCAGACCTTCCGCATCTTCTATGACGGCGGCGACGGCAACGACGTTGTCCTCACCGCCACAGGCAACTCGCCCACCGACATTGCCCTCTCAAACAATAAGATTCCAGAGAATGCTGGGGCGAATGCGGTGATCGGGACGCTGTCCGCCACTGATCCCGATGCGATGGAGACCTTCACGTTTTCTCTGCCAATGGGAGTTGATGACAACGCGCAGTTCAACATCAATGGAACTCAGCTTCGCACGAACAGTAGCTTTGATTTTGAGACCAAAAGCTCCTACACGATTACCGTCCGCGTGACCGACTCCGAGAATCTGACCTACGATGAGCAGTTCACGATCACGGTCACCGACGTTCAGTTCACACTGACACTCACAACCAACGTGAACTCAAGAGTTGAGGGGGGAACCATCACTGGGACGCTCACACGCACCGGTTCGACGCTGCTTGACCAGACCGTCACGCTGAACAGCAGTGACACGACCGAAGCGACAGTCCCGACGACCGTCATCATTCCCGCCGGCAAGGCGTCCGTGACATTTACGATCCAGGCTGTTGACGACACCTTCGCGGACGGAGCGCAGCCGGCCACGATCACCGCTTCGACGACAGATGCGAAGAATTCCCAAATTACCGTGACGATCACTGACAACGATGTCTCGGTCGCGGGGGACGACATTCTGTTCTTTGACGATACTTCCAGGCGGTTCAAGCTTGGAACAAACAAGGGGAATACGTTCACCTGGTTTCAGTCGAATGCGCTTCCGGCCCCGAGCAAGGGCTACGACAGCTTTGTCGGTGACTTCGACGGCGATGGTGATCTCGATGGGGCCGTCCGCAATCGAGACACGAACATCGTCAATGTGCTCCTGAACAACGGCGACGGCACTCTGACGGGCCCGCAGTCGCGAGGCACTGCTGGTACATCGGGAACGGCCGGGTTCTTCCAGGTCGGCGACTACGATGGCGACGGAGCCGATGAGATCCTCTGGCTTTATCTCGACGGCACCAACTCGGGTTCCGTGTTCATCAAACGTCTGACTCCGGGCGGAGCCACCTTCTTCATGGTCACCGCCAATCCAGATTACGATGCCTTTATCACCGGTGACTTCAATGGCGACGGCTTCGACGATCTGGTGGGCCTTTTCGACAACCAGACCATGACCGCGACGAACATCATCCCGTTCTTCTCGATCGCCTCGAACAATCCCAGCCTCCCACGGCGGCTCCGACCGCTTTCGAATAATCCTGTCCTGGGGACCTTTGGAAAGACGGTTGTCGGAGATGGCCTGACAAACTTCCTGGCGACCGATCTCAATGGCGACGGCAAAGACGACCTCGTCGCAGTGACCGTTGGGGGCTCAACCCCCGGCCAGATTTTGCATTCCACGACCACTGGAAATGCTGAAGGTGATGGCGTGGTCTTCGTCGGTGTTCAGCGATTCGTCTCTTCCAGCCGGGGACCGATCTATTTTCCGACCACCTTCCCAGCACCCGTCCTCGTCGGACATTTCAGCGATGACTTGCTCAGCGATGTTCTTGCAGTTGATCACAACGGCCTGTTTCAGGTCGGTGTTGCCAGCCTGAATCCGACACTCCTGAACCCCGTCGTTCTGAGTAATCCGTCACTCAACTTTGGATCTGGCGTCACGTCCGGTCAATACCTCGTCGGCGACTTCAACGGAGATGGTTACGACGATCTGGTCTCGCTAGGAGTCAATGCAACGGTCTACCTGTCGGACGGTTACAAATTCAGCGTGGACCTCGACTTCGGCCCCATCATCGGTGGCGGAGCCGGAACGATCGGAGTGATCAAGACTGGGTGAAACGTCGCGTGTGAGGCGATACAGCGACCATGGAGATTGATCCAATTTGAAAACCAATAAAGCAAGGGTAGGTTCCGGGAACATCACGCGACTGTGTCCTGACTCAGTTGAAAATGGAATCGGAGTCTGGTCGGGTTAGTACCACCTGACTGGGGAACCATTCCCTGAGTCGCACTCGTCGAGAATACGACTTGCACGTACAATGGCAGGGCGAATTGCAGTCAACACCGCAGCAATCTGTTCAATGCCGGACCACTCACACACACCCGAAGCCACAAGAAAAGATGTCCAGGCCCTGTGGTATGGGATTGGTCTCTGTGTCCTTGCCACGCTGGCCATATGGGGCTTTGGTAGCCGGTTGGACGCGATCGCATTTCTCCCGGACCAAGGCTACTCGTGGTACTACTGGAAGCTGCCTGAGAAAACACAGATCGGCTGGTGGAGTGCTTGGGGGCTCTATACTGTTCATCAACTGGCCAATTTCGCTCTGATCTACTACGCCCAGAAACATGTGAAGAAGTACACCACGGGTCTTCATGCAGTGAATATTTGGGCGTTGGTCATTAATGGCGCCTTTGTGCTTCTTCATTTCGTTCAGACGCATCTCTGGTTTGACGGACTCGCACAAGATCACCCACCTCAATACCCGCAATATGCGGTCATCCTGCTGCTCGTTTGGGTCCTCCTCATGGAGAATGGCCGGCGGGGCCTCCTCCTGGGGAAGAGAATTCCGATCGGGAAGCAAGTCTCCAGTTTCGCCCTCAAATATCACGGCTACGTATTCTCATGGGCGATCCTGTACACCTTTTGGTATCACCCCATGTACTCGAGCATGAGTCACCTGTCAGGATTTCTCTACACGCTCCTCATCATGCTTCAGGGATGCTTGTTCTTCACACGAATTCATACCAATCGGTATTGGACTTTCGTGCAGGAATTCAGTGTTCTGATTCATGGCACCGTCGTTGCCTATACTCAAGGACCGAATGTGTGGCCCATGTTTCTGTTTGGCTTTGCCGGGTTGTTCGTTTTCACCCAGATGCATGGATTGGGCTTGTCTCGCATCAGCAGGTGGGCGCTCACTGGAATCTACATCGCTGGTATCGCTTGGATCTATAGGGAGCGAGGAATAGACCGCCTCGACGAAATCGCGAGAATTCCGATCGCTGAGTACATTCTGGTTGTGATCCTCGCTCTCATGATCGGCTTAGGGCTTCTGCTCTTCAATCTCGTTTCCGGTCGGGTCCACTGGAGACAAGTTGCGGAGGAAAGCAGCAATCGGCCGTGATGATTTATCTGATCTTTGCGTCGTTCACGCTCGTCCATCTTGGCCTCCTCATTTGGAGTGGGAGGTGCGTCTCTTCTGGCTCAAGATGGCGACTCTCCTACCTCCGTATGCTTCTCGTGGGATTGATGTTGGACAACGCCGTGCTCGCCCTCGGTAGCGTCTGGAATGGAACCCCGTTCTATGATCCGGCGACCCGTTTGCGATTTTTCCTGCACGGCGCGATCTTTCCGTTCCTGACGCCCGACACGCTTTCGATCATGCGAGACGTGAATGTCCGATAGGCTCGGTCTTATTGGCTGACCGGTTTCTGCATTAGCCTGACCTTCGATTTCGCTTTGGTATGGTCTCAAGTGAGGTAGCGACTGTCTTGAAA
>JAGQQQ010000487.1 GCA_020426125.1 Planctomycetaceae bacterium | reverse complement strand
TCCGGCATTAAACGGACTCCCGAACGGAAACACAACCCGGTCGCTTGATCACTCGTTCCCGCGCGGGGAAAGCAGATCACTTACGGCCCAACATTCGGTCCAGGGAATCGGATGTCTGATAGATCAGCGCTTCGGGATGGTATTCCCAGGGGTGGAAGTACTCAAACGTGAGATAGCCATCGTACCCAATCGACTGGAAAGCATCCAGAACGGCTGGCCAGTTGGTCGTCCCGTCAAGTAGGGGACGGAACGCCTCGAGCGAGTGATCGGTTCCCTTTTTCGTATATTCCTTGAGATGCACATTCTTGATCCGCTCACCAAGAATCGGGATCCAGTGTTCCGGGTACTGATACTCCATGATATTTCCCGTGTCGAAGTGGACCTTGACGTGTTCGCTGTGGAAGCTGTCGACAAAATCAACCATTTCCATGGGGGAGAGAAGATAGCCGTTGAAGAAGATGTTTTCGATGTTCAGCGAGACCCCCAACTTCTCGGCGTTTGGCAAGAGCTTTTGAATCGCCTGCCGTGCTCGGCGGTCGCACACGTCATTGGGCGTGGGATCATGGTCGGGTCGCCAAGGCATCGACACGGCCCCAGGAACGACGAGCAGGTTTTCCGTTCCCAGATCATGGGCGGCCTGAGTCATCAAACCGGCGAGTTCCATTCCCCTCGACCGTTCGTCGGGGTTGTTGCTGGTCAATGGATACGGCCAGAAGAGAAAAGAGCAGAGTCCGCTAATGGCGATCCCGATCTCTTCCGCCGTTCGGCGGATGCCTTGAAACTCTTTGGTTCCGGATTTCGGAGACAGGTCGGAGTCGAGATCGTAGTTGAGTTCAATTCCATCGAACCCGGCATCCTTCGCAAGTTGGAGGCATTCCGTAAGCGTCATCTTGTCGGGATAGGGAAATGCCCAGAGGTTGATTGACTTTTTCATCGCGAATTTACTGGGAGGAGAACCGCTTGCCCCTTCCCCATTCGCAAATTTCGCTGTCAGCGCGGCGGCGCCGAACGCCGCGTAGGACAACAATTGACGACGATCCAATTCAGAAGTCGCGGAGGAGGAATTTCGGGGATCCATGTGTGGGGTCCGTTTGTAAAACGACGAGGGATTGGTTCAATTCTCGGGACTAAGGCGTCTCGGGAACATTCCGTGTTTGAAGGTGAGACTGGGGAGATCTCGTCAGTTCGTCAACGATGGCCGTGGTCATCTGGTTCGCACCGACTCCCAATCGAGTCAATTTCGTCAACTGAAGCAGGGGCTCCCTCGAAGCGTCCGTCAGATGGTTGTATGGCAAACTCAGCTTCTCCAACCGCGGAAAGGTTCCCAGAGAGGTCAAATCCTCGTCACGAACTCCACATTGGGAAACCGAAAGGTCTTGGAGATGCGGAAGTCCCTTCAGGGCAGCGAACGCGCCAGGTTTCAGATGCAGAGACGCGAGATCGAGTTTTTCCAGCTTGCGAAGGCGATTCAGTGCGGACACTCCGCCATCGGTCACCGCTTGCTTCGAATCGTTCTGCAATTCGTCCGGTAGCGAACCGGTGAGACTCAGGGAATTGAGCCGTTCCAATCTGGCGATCGCCTCCAAAAGTGTGTCTGTGATTTCCCCCTGAAGTTGGAGATGTGACAAGCGGCGAAGTTCACTGAGAGCGGGACCGATCTCTTCGGTCACACGGCAGGGGAACGGAATGGACAGGCTCGTGACGCCGTCGGTCGGCAATTTTTCGATCAAGTTGGCATCGATCTTGGTGGGCTCCCCGGAAATTGTGTTTGGAGAAAAACTGATGGAAATGTTTCGACTTCCAGGGGGATCCCATTGGCATCTCAGATGATACGAACGTGGGATTGGAACAACGTCTCTCACGTCAATGGCAATCGCGATCGTGTCGAGCGTCTGTTCGAGATCAACCAGTTCCGCATAGTCCATCGGGGCTTCGATCAGCAGAATGGACTTCAGACGAGGATGTCCGGCGAAGACTTTGAGGCGTTCCGCCGAGATTCCAGAACAGTTCCCAAACGAGACGGAAGTCAGCGATGACAGGCTGTTGATCGCCGCAAAAATCCTTTCGTCGACTGGTGTCGTCGAGAGCTTCAATTCCCGAAGATGAGGGAGTTGGGCCAGTGACCGAATCCCGTTGGCGGTGACTGAGGTATCCTTCAGGCTGACGGACTCCAAAGAATTCAGTTTCAGTAGCTGCCGAATCTCCGGGTCGCCAAAATTCGGCTTTCCGAGATGTGCCTCCCAGATGACTCCGGAACTCAATCGGCGGAAATCGACGCCCCGTTTTTCGAGATGGGGGATGGCCGTCATCTGGTAAAAATGCCAGAAACAGATCCCGATTAGCGCGAGCCAGAAAACCGTTGTGACAATTGGGCGCCATTTCATTTTGACCGCCTCTTCATTGATGACGAGGGACATCGGTGCCCGCCGATCCTCGTGTCGAAATTATGCCTGCGAATCCCATTGTTCTGCAATCACCTTCTCCCGGATTTCGTCATGGATGATGAAGGATCCCCCCAACACATCACTCTCCAGAGATCTGCGATGGCTTGTGGAACTCGCGCTGCTTTCCTCCGTTGTTGTTCTTCGATACATTGCTTTTCATCGAGCCGATCCGAAATCTTGTGTTTTTACAACGAGCTGAAGTTTTTCCAGGAGATGAAACAGGTGAATTTCAATTGTGGACCTCAATGTGCTGGTGTGTCCCGTTTCCTCGCATATGGGAGCCTGGTGGCCCTGTTTGTGGTTTGTTGCGGTCACGAAGTGTTCGCACAAGGAGAGTTCCAGAACCTCCTGCAAAAAGTCCCCAATTCTGCAAACGCGATCATGTGCATCGATGCGGAAGCCGTTCACGCCAGTGCGATGGCAAAGGCGAACGGGTGGGATCAGAAGCATGAGGCGGCCTATGTCGATAAGCCGTTCATTCTTCCCCCGGAAGCTGATCGTTTGGTTGTGGCGTCCCAACTCTGGCCGAATCAGGAGTTCCGCCAGGCTTGGGAATTGGGAGTCATGTCTCTTCGCGAGCCGGTCTCGATGCGACAGGTTGCCCGATTGGAAGGGGGTTATGTTGATGAGATTGGCGGCCTGCAAGCCGTTTGGACACCGAGTGACGCCTATTTTGTGGCATTTGAACCGCAACTTTTGGGAGTCATGCATCCTGCCGAGCGACAAGCGGTCAGCCGCTGGGCGACAGCTGCGAGCGCGGGAAAAACGGGGCGTCTGTCATCCTACCTGGAGTCTGCCAGTTCCGTCGTCTCCGAGTCCACCCAAATCGTTCTTGCCTTGGATCTCCAAGACTCGATTCAGCCCCACCGTCTTCAAGAATGGCTTGCGGACCACTCAGACGATCAAGCGATGACGTCTTCTTGGTCAAAAGTCATCCGGTCCGCTCAGGGGGTGATGTTGCAAGTCCGATTGACAAACAAGGCGGAAGGAGAGTTGCGAATTGACTTCGCCGAGTCGACGGCGCCCTTGGAAAACAACGCGAAGAAGTTGACGCTCAACGCGCTGGATCGACTTGGAATCGCGGTCGACGATCTGGAGAAGTGGAATTTCGAATTGCAATCCCGGTCGATTGTCATGAAGGGGGATCTGTCGGAATCCGGGTTGAGACGGATTTTCAGTTTGCTGGAACTGCCAACTTCGAAGTTTTCCTCCGTGGATGAGCAGAGTCTTTCCGCAATGGACAGTGAAGCGGAAGTGATCAAGGCGTCGCAAGCCTACTTCTCGTCCGTGACGACGCTTCTGGACGACATTCGCAAAGAGTTTGAGACGAATCGTGATGCCCGTTCTGGATACAGTGCGATGTATATGGATCGATATGCTCGTCGGATTGACCGATTGCCCATTCTCAACGTCGACGAGGAACTGTTGGCTTTCGGTGCGCAGGTCGGGCAGACGATGCGTGATGCCTCCGTGTCTCAGAAATCTTCAGGTGTGCAGGCCGGAGTACGAAACTCGCAGGTTTATGGCAATTACCTCTATAACTATGAGGGGAGCGGCTATTATGGCGTACGCTCGACATCCAGCGTGCGAAATCAAATCCAGCGTGAAGAGGCAGCGGTTGCAAAAGATGTTCGGTTTACCAACTGGAAAGAGATCGAAGATGCCACGGCCGAGATTCGCCAACGAATGACGGCCAAATACCAGGCTCAGTTCTAAGAACCGCTATCAAGACCTTGTTTGAATTTGAGCGGCAGCGTCTTTCACCCTACGGGGTCATTCTGCATCGAGAAGTCTCTGGACATACCTGCTGCGGATTCCCTGCCTGGCAAACAACATGCACGCTCTCTCGGTCTCCAACGGGTTTTGATAGAGGTTCTAAGTGGTGGGGAGACCGGTTCTTCAGGGAGTCTGGTCTCTGACGCCTCGCTCAAAACGTGCGTGTCTCTGTTTGAACCACTTTGTGAGAGTTTGCAAGATTGGACCAACGATCCGTGAGTGACTTCATCGCTTCAACGGATCGTTTTTGTTTCACCGCCGGAGTTTGGTCGTTGCCATTCGCATCAGGGGGCAGCATGCTTTCTTTGCCCGAGATTTTTCTGGATGGAAGCCCATTCTCGATTCGAGTCCCCCGAAAAATTGATTCCCCATGAACTGGTCCATCGTCGCGCGGATGTTAGGTCTCCTGGGCCTGCTGATTGGCGGTTCGATGGCGTTCAGTCTGCCGTGGGCCTTTCCGATCTGCGGGCAGGTTGAGAACTTTGAATCTCGCGGCTTTTGGGGAATGGTGCAGTCCATCGGCTGTTGCTGTTTCCTGGGGGGAACTCTGTTCCTTTGGGGAGGGAAACCCAAGGGAGCCATTCTGCGAAAGGAAGCGCTCGCCGTTGTCGGTCTCGGTTGGATTCTGGCTGGTCTTCTGGGAGCGTTGCCGTTTGTGCTTTCTGGGACCGAAATTCGCGTAGGGCAGCGCATGACCCCGGTGGAGGCAATCTTTGAGTCCATTTCGGGATTTACAACGACGGGGGCTTCCGTGATCACAGAGTTGGAAGATCCCCAGACACTATCACGATGCGTCTTGTTTTGGCGATGTTTCACGCATTGGCTGGGGGGGATGGGGATCATCGTGCTGTTCGTCGCCATCCTGGGCCAACTGGGAGCCGGCGGCAAGGCGATGCTCAAACGGGAAGTTCCCGGCCCGATCACAGAGTCTGTCCGGCCTCGCGTCCGCGAAACAGCCATGACGATGTGGGCCATTTACGTTCTCTTAAGCGCGATCGAATGCGTTCTACTGATGGCCTTCGAGTTGTCGCCATTTGACGCTCTATGCCACACTTTCGGGACCATGGCCACCGGCGGCTTCAGTACGTTTAATCGAAGTGCCGGACATTTCAATGGGGGCCCGGTTGAGGCGATTATTATTCTCTTCATGATCCTGGCGGGGACAAACTTCTCTTTGTTTTACGCCATGTGTCGGCGGCATGTCGGCGATGCGGGCCTTAGAGGACGGATTCGGATCTTGCTGACCGACCCTGAGTTTCGCGCGTACATTGGGATCATCCTGTTCTCAACCGGCATGATCACGTTCAGCCTCATCTGGCATCAAAGTTATGAAAGACCGGCAGAGTCCGCTCGGCACGCATTGTTCTCCGTTGTCAGCGTGATGACGACAACCGGTTTCGGGACCGAGGATTTCGCCACATGGCCCGAGTTTTGTAAAGGGCTCTTGCTTCTGCTGATGTTTGTTGGCGGTTCCGCCGGATCGACGGGCGGCGGCATCAAGGTCATTCGTTTTGTGTTGCTCTTCAAGATTTTGATGATGGAAGTCGAACGGGCCTACCGTCCCAATGTTGTGCGGCAGTTGAAACTGGCGCGCGCGCCGGTCGACGATCAGGTTCGTAGCGATGTGGTCGTATACTTCTGTTTCATTGGCGTCATCACGGCACTCGGTTGGCTTACGCTGATCACGATCGAGCCGGACCATCAATGGGGACGGGCCACCCATTTGTCGACCGCCGAAAAACTCCTAGACTGCGGGACAGCCGTTGCGGCGACACTGAACAACATCGGCCCCGGGCTGGGCGTCGTCGGGCCCACGCAGAACTACGCAAGTTTCTCTCAACAGGGGAAAGCCCTGCTCACTCTGCTGATGCTGCTGGGCCGGCTTGAGTTGTTTGCGGTTCTCGTCTTGTTCTCCCGTCGCTTCTGGCAGACGCAGTAACGACGTTCTCCTGTTTCGGTCGGCCTATCCAGCCAGATCGGGGCAGTGCGCAGATCGGCCGGTTCTGCCGGTCTCGCCGTCCTGCTCGATGGGAACACACTAATCGGACAGCTTTGATTTGTCCTTCTGACCGCAAGGGAAACATCGCCATGCGGCACCGCGTCCGACTGCGTTTCAAAACGCAGCTGATTCTCCATCTTGTGCTTTGACGGTCGGTTCTCGTATTTCCGCCGCCGGGGTTCGTTCTCAGCTCGGAGCGAGTTCGCCAATTGCCAAAAGGATGGAATGATGAATCACGTCGCGAAACCGTGTTGTGGGAAACTCATTTGGCCGCTCATTGCGGCTGCAATCATCCTGTCTGGATGGGGAGCTTCCCTTTCAGCGCAGACAAAACGGCTTCGAGCGGCCCAGGTCTCTCCACTCCAACAACTCGAATCGACGCAACCTTCGGAATGGATCGAGGTGCCGGGAGCCCGCCCCCGGACACCCGTTCATGACGCACTTTTCGAGGAGATGTTCCCACTGTACCAGTGGTCCCCGCTCAACGGTTCGGAAATTCCACCATCTGGTTCGGAACTTCCAATCCCCTCGGAACGAAAGCCGCAACTTGAACAAACGGGAAACGCCGATACAGCCGCTCCCCGCCCCCTTCCTCCATCGCCCGAGCTGGGACGAGTTCCGGAAACGGCAGATGGGTCCGTCACCTCCGAGTCATCGCAGACGGACTCTTCTGTTCGTCAGGCTTCCGCGATGGAAGGACCGGCGCCGATTGTACAGCCCATCCTGCTGCCGACGCCGTCGGCCAATCATCCGGCAAGTCCCCCTGCTGCTCCGACGCCACCGGGTCCACTGAAAGATCCGGAGGAGCCAAAGACTGAGTCCCCCTCCCCTGA
>JAGQQQ010000486.1 GCA_020426125.1 Planctomycetaceae bacterium | reverse complement strand
TGTTCGGTAATGGCTTGCGCGGGGACCATTGTACTCAAAAATCTCGGCAAGTAATGCTGCATCAGGACTCCCCAGATCCCGCTGGCGATCACGAGAAAAAAAACGGCCATCAGTAACTTCTCGAGAGTCCCGCCGAATCGACCTCCGGTGTGAAACAGAATGAACGGGACGCTCAACAATCCGATCCACAGATGTCCTTTGAGCCACCAACTCACGGGCCGCAGGTTGGCGCCAGGAAGTTGTTTCCGTCCCGAGAGCAGGCCAGCGAAGACCATACATGAGGTGCCCGCAATTCCGAACCAAAGGCCCTGCCAACTTCCTCCGGTTGGGCCGTTCGACTCATGAGTCGCGTACCAGAGATACGCCAGTGAAGCCACCAGAGTCGTGGCGAACACGAGCGTGAACCAACCTCCGTGTGACCTGTTCACCAGCACGAACGAAACCTTTCGGGAATCTCCCTGGACTGTTAATCCCGGATTCGTGACCCAATCAGGACGACTCCAAATTCGTTCACGACTCCCCTGATTCGGAATCGTTCATTGAAGGAATCAGAATCCGAGCAAGGGGAAATCAATTTGAACCCTGAATCTCTGAACCATACACTCCGCACAGGGGAAGGTAGTCGAACGCGGCCCATTCAGGAAGTGCCAGCATGAGTGAAGCGACAGGGAACGGGAGTTTCAGCGAAGGCCGTCTCCCCGAGGCGAAGGCGATCAACATCAAAACAGAAATTCGTCTCGAAGAACGTCCAGGCGACTCGGTGATGGATGCCGGATCGCTGAAGGCGTTTTCGCTGTTCAACCGCCTGAGAAAGCCGGTCCCTGTCGAGAAGTATCCTGGTTCGATTGTCTTGCGCCGGTATCGTGCTGGGGATGTGGTCTGCCGACAGGGGGAACCGGGGTTTAGTGCCTTCTATGTTCCAACCGCAGAGGACCTGAAACGTTGGACGGGGAATCCAGCGTCCCCTTCCGTGGACCTTGATGGCTCCCAGGAGATTTCATCACTCCCTCAGCAGGTATTAACGGCTTATATCTTTCAAGGCACCTCGACCGCTCGGCGGCGGGGATTCTTGAGGCGACTCGTCGGTCGGTCTCCAAAACGAAAACGCGTCGATATCACAGAGATTCCTAACGATGGGCCCACGGATATCGACGCCGAAACCCGTCAAGCGCCAATCCTGGAAGGGGACGTGTTCGGAGAAATGAGCTGTATGACATTCGCGCCCCGGTCGGCCACAATCGTGGCGAAGCAGGATTGTCGGCTGATGGAATTCAACCGCAATATCTTTGATCAGCTTCAGAAGGATGAGGAGTATCGGAAGTGGAACAACGCCATCTACGTGGAGCGCGTCTTAAACTCCCATTTGCGACGTCTTGAGCTATTTAGCGATCTGAACCCGGATCAGTTGGAGGAGCTGAAATCAGGTGTCACGTTAGAAGTTGTGGAACCAGGAGCCCTCATTTGCGAGGAAGGAGAGTCTCCCGCCGACCACGCGCTGGACGTTTTTATTGTGCGAAGCGGCGTGGTCCAAGTCGCGAGGAATGTCAGTGTGAGTCTCAAATCCAAGGACATCCGTGATTGGAAGACGCTCTGCCAACAGATGGTCGCCAGCGCGTCGGCAGTTCAGTCAGCAGAAAAACCCGAGATGGGGCCCGCCGTTGTCCCCGGTTCCCCGGAAAACCCGTTTCCCGGAGATCGACCCGCGACAAAGTCCAGTGAACTCCCGATTGACGAAGGTCTCACCAACAGCCTGTTGCGTTCACGTCTTCCTGAGGTCCTCGGCGATCATCGGCACGTTGTCTATGCTTGGTTGAACGATGACATCCAACAAGCCATTTGTCGGTTGGCGGAGGATGAGAATTCAACGGAAGAGGATCGCGAACTCATTCTCGAAGGGTTGAATGCACTCATTCGCTCCCGGGATTACCTGCTGACCCTCCAGATGCAGCCGGTCTTTCAAAGGCCGGAAGTCCTTCGTCGGATTTCGTCTTTTCCCAATGGTGTGAAAGGGATTAAGAAGGACTGGTCCGATATGGATGTCCGGACGACGGCTCGCTTTCTGATTGCCGATGCCTTTCCGGACGCCGTTCGTTCCAAAGAGGAATCAACCGCTCCGCCGCGTGTCTTGGCCTATCTTTCACGGGGAGATTGCTTCGGAGAAATTGCGGTGGTTCGGAAAGAACCTCGCGGCGCTTCTTGTATTGCTTATGACCATCCGCCCGATAGTTCCGGACGCCGACCGGGACGAGTGGAACTTGTTCGCATCTCCGGGAAAGTGTTTGAAAAGTTAATGGAAGACTCTCACGAACTCCGCTCGCGCGTTCTGAAACTGGCTGGGGAACGCATCCAAAGAGATGCCTCGACCACCGAAGCGACCGCTGGCGCGGCGGCCATGACGGCGA
>JAGQQQ010000018.1 GCA_020426125.1 Planctomycetaceae bacterium | reverse complement strand
CGTGACACTTCTCCAGCAGGCTCATTTGCGTGACCGTCATCAGCAGCCAAGTGAGATCCGTGACTTCCGGGATGTCGGACTGCCGAAACAGCGTGGCCTGTTCGGGATCGAGTCCGAGTGCCAACAAGTCCAGCGCTGCGTCGTGTGTGTACTGCTTGAGTTCCTCGGGGTTGCGGACCGTTGTCAGTGCATGCAGATCGGCGATGAAGTAAAAGGCCTGATCATGCCTCTGCAAGGCGATGTACTGACGGATCGCCCCAAAGTAATTGCCGAGATGGAATCGTCCCGTCGGTTGAATTCCCGAGAGCACGCGCATGTTTCAACTGCTTTACAAAAGGGAACACTGAGCCACTGCGGATCGAAATCCAGGTTGACCGCGAGATGGATGCAGAATCTAGCAACCAGTCGCGGGCGGGCGATGGATCGATCCAATGATCTCATGGATATCGGAACAGTCCTCCGCGGCGAGGATCGCAGCAAGTTCATCGACGAGTCGGGCGGAGACGCCGGGATTGTAGAAGTTCGCCGTCCCGATTTGAACGGCACTCGCCCCCGCGACGAGGAACTCCATCACATCATCGATCGTCGATATCCCTCCGATGCCGATGATCGGGATGTCGACCGCCTTCGCCACCTGATAGACACATCGCAGCGCCAACGGTTTGATCGCAGGGCCGCTCAATCCCCCCAGGACATTGCCGAGGACCGGTTTTCTTTTGCGCCAGTTGATGGCCATTCCCTGGAAGGTGTTCACGAGCGAAACAGCGTCCGCTCCCCCAGCGGCGGCGGCCTTGGCGACCGCGGTGATGTCCGTCACGTTGGGGGTGAGCTTCGCGACGACGGGGAGAGAACACGCTTCGCGGACCGAGCGAACCACCTTCTCCGCGGATTCCGGGTTGGTTCCGAAATCGACTCCGCCGGTGACATTGGGACAGGAGATGTTGAGTTCCAACCCTGCGAGTTGAGGGAACTCGTCCAATCGCCGGGCCATCTCCGCATATTCTTCAATTGTCCGCCCAGCGATATTCGCGAAGGCCGGAGCGGCGAGACTGGTCAGATACGGGATGTGTTTGGTGATAAACGTGTCAAGACCATCGTTATCGAGGCCGATCGAGTTCAGCATGCCCGAAGCGGTTTCGACCGTTCGCGGAGGAGGATTGCCGATCCGCCCGACAGGGGTAATTGTCTTGGGAATAATCCCCCCGATCTTGGCAAAATCGACGAACGCCGCCATCTCCCGGGCATACCCAAAGGTGCCCGAAGCGACCAGGATCGGGTTACGAAGTCGGAGCCGACCGAGCTGAACTTCCAGTTTTGCAGTCGTCGTAGCCAGGGTTGAGAACCTTGATGAAAGATCGAATGATGCCAGTTGAGGCATCCTGGATGTTGAACAATGTTGTCCGATTCGAGCAGCGGTTCTAGGAAAAACTCACCGCGTGAAGACTCAAGGGGCAGCCCCCCTGCTCGTGGCGCTCAATCTTCTCCGTCGTATTCGACGACACTGTAGACGTCGTAGCCGGTCAGTTTGTCGCGGCCTTTGAGGAAGGTCAGTTCAATGACAAACGCACAGCCGGCGATTGTGGCACCGGTGTTTTCCGCGAGCTTCGCACAGGCATTGATGGTGCCGCCGGTGGCAAGCAGATCGTCGACAAGCAGGACCTTGTCCCCGGGGCCGAACGCGTCGGTATGGATCTCCAGTGAGTCGGTGCCGTATTCGAGTTCGTAATGGAACGCATGCGTGTCAAATGGCAGCTTGCCCGGTTTCCGGACAGGGACGAACGGCTTGTTCAGCTCCAAAGCCAATGGAGCCGCGAAGATGAATCCTCTCGCTTCGGCCGCGGCGATGGCCGTGATCTCATGATCGCGATAGTGGTCGGCCATCCGTCGAACCGTCTCGTGAAACGCTTCCGGATGCGCCAGCAGGGGGGTAATATCCCGGAACATGATTCCCGGCTTGGGAAAGTCAGGGA
>JAGQQQ010000485.1 GCA_020426125.1 Planctomycetaceae bacterium | reverse complement strand
CGTTCGTCGACAACGAGTTTGGACCAGGTCCGGCCGGACCGTTGTTGTTCAACGTCATGGCGGCGGTCTCCCAATACGACAGCGCCAACCTGAGGACGGAAGTGCTTAAGGGAATCGACGAGAGGTCGAAACAAGGTTGGCAGCACGGATTGACACCGTTCGGTTCCCTGAATGTGACCGAGGGCCGAGACGAGTCAGTTCAGCCATACTTGGGGATATCGCCGGACACGGTTCGGCCGTTCAATCGCTTTGAATCGATGAAGCGAATTGCCACCAGTTCAACGAAAACCCTTGGCGGGCAGTCGTGGAGCGGTACGCTGCCATCTTCGGAGTTGTGCTCAACAAGTGTCCTGGAAATACGAGAGCCTGCACACCGTCCGCCCGTTTCGTTTTTTCCCAAGGTGAAAAGTTTTGAGTGCCATTGGCGAGGTCGAACGAAATGGAAACAAGCACACAATTCGGACGCCGTGTGGTGGGTTACCAAACTTCTCACCCCAGCTTACGGTTTCACATCCACAATTGGGCGGTGGCGTTCGATTTGGGCTTTGAAGTCGCCGAGGCTGTGCCAGTACAGGGGCTTGTTGAGATCGACTTCGGCGATGGCGACCGTTCCCCAGTCGTGGGCTTTGGCGAGTGGTTTGCCGTCGTGGCCGAAGATGGCGGAGATCATCCAGTCGGAAGAGGTGTCGGTGTAGGTGCTGCTGACGACGTAGGTGTGGTTCTCGCAGGCCCGGGCGGCGCCGAGCATGGGGTTACAGCCCCAGACCGGCCAGGCGATCACTTCCGCGCCGCGATTGCTGAGTTCGCGGGCGACTTCGGGAAAGAAGCCATCGTAGCAGACCATCATCCCAACTTTTCCAAACCGGGTTTCAAAGACCGGGTACTCATGGCCGGGCATGACGCCCCCTTCGATCTCTCCGCGAGGGAGGGTGACCTTGCGGTATGTGCCCACCAGTTTCCCATCGGGACCAATCAAGGCGGCGACGTTGTAGATGAGATGTTCGTCGCGTTCGATCAGTCCGGCGACGATGTACAAGTCGTGCTGTTTGGCCAGTTGACCGAAGTAGTCTGTCGACGGCCCGGGCATCGGCTCGGCACAGTCGGCATAAGTCAGGCCGGTGCCGTAGTACGTCAATGTCTCGGGCAGGACGACGAGATCGGCACCCTGTTCAGCGGCGTTCTGAATCAACGGAGCAAATTGCTCCCGTTTCTCTTGGGGAGTTGATCCCTCGCGGGGTTGGAAATGAACGGTCGCCAGGCGCACGATTCGAGGCGCTTGCTGAGTGACGGGTTCGAGTGAGACATCGCTCCAGGTGACGCTCGAATCAGGTTCCGCCCAACGGAAGTGGAGTTCAACAACAACGCTCTTCGCGAGCTGGGGAGCCTGGTAGGTCGCAGTGAGTTCGGTCCATCCGGCTTCGGTGGTTCCGTCTGCGGGGAACTCAGGTTCAGCGCGCGGATTGGTTCCGGGCCGATACGATGCGAAGGTCGGTTCGTCGCGCGTGGCCTGCTTTCCGTTTTCATCCAGCCAGATGAGGCGTGCCATCGCGGCGCGGCGGACATGTTCCAATCCGGAGGTCTGCCGCCAGACGGAAAACCGATAGGTCTGGCCCCCTTTCACGGGAAAGGTCTTCTGCCAACTCCCCATCAACCCGGGCCGCTGATCTGAGCTGATCTTGAGGGCGCCGTGTGCGGTCTTGCCCGCTTCGGGAAGCCACTCGAACGACGGACGAATTTCCTCGCGTGGGGAGTGTGTGGTCCAGCCTTCTGGGGCCAACTCTCCTGCTACGACTTCAAGACCGGCGGATAGAACCAGTCCCGCCATCACAAATGTCCAAAGCTTCATGAGGTTTCTCCGCAAATGATTTGGAAGCAGATCACGAGAGTGTATCCTTTTGACAAGTTCCCTGACGAGTCGGACTCCCTTTTCCCCAGGGCCAATGTCAAGTATCGGTGGGAGTTTCGTGTCCCATTGGGCGATGGCACCGGCATGGCGACCGAGCCGCTCGCTGCCGAAGACACATGGGCGACGATTTGTTGATCGATCTCTCACGATCCGATCGACTCTCCATATGCGACTCGATAAGGTCATCGCCTAGCCACTCGGCGCGCGGGAATACCGACGTCGGAACTCGATCAGTCACGAAATCGACGAATGATTTCTCCGTAGGCGTCAATCCGGCGATCGCGGAAGAAGGGCCAATGGGTTCGTTGGACATCGATCCGATCGAGGTCGCAGTCGGCAATCAAGATTTCTGGCCGATCCGGAGACGCTTTTGTCATGATAGTTCCGCTGGGGTCACAGACAAAGCTTTGCCCCCAAAACTCGATTCCCCCTGAGGGATCATCGCCTTCGTGTCCAATGCGGTTGGGGGCTGCGACGTAGACGCCGTTGGCGATGGCGTGGCTCCTTTGAATGGTTTCCCAGGAGGAGTGTTGAGCCTGTCCGAATTCCGCTTTCTCCGCGGGATGCCAGCCGATGGCGGTTGGGTAAAACAGGATTTCCGCTCCGGACAGAGCCGTCAATCGGGCCGCCTCGGGATACCACTGATCCCAGCAGATGAGGACACCCACTTTGGCAAACCTGGTCTCGAAGACCTTGAACCCCAAGTCTCCGGGAGTGAAGTAGAATTTTTCGTAGAACAAAGGATCATCGGGGATGTGCATCTTGCGATAGAGGCCGAGGAGGGTCCCATCGGCATCATGGACAACTGCCGTGTTGTGATAGAGTCCCTGAGTTCGCTTCTCGAAAAGCGATGCGATGATCACAACGCCGCATTTTTTTGCGATCGCCCCGAAGACTTTCGTGCTCGGTCCGGGAATCGGCTCCGCGAGATCGAAATAGCGGTGGTCCTCGCTTTGGCAGAAATATTGCGAGCGAAACAGTTCTTGCGTGCAGATGATCTGGGCTCCGGATTCCGCGGCCCGTTCGACATCTTGCGCGGTTGATTGGAGATTCTCTTCGGGATCGGTGCACGCGGCGCGTTGTACGAGTGCGACTTTAACAGTTCGAGTCATTCCATCTTCCTGTGTTGTTGCTCGTTCTTCCGGCGATAAACGGACTCTTCCGCCGATTGGTCCCTTTGCGAGGCGAGGAATCTCGTCTTCTTTCACCGGTCGTCCGTGAGGATATCAATTCGTAAGCCGAACGAAAGGTTCGATGAATCCCCTTCGTTCGGTTCGGAGCCGACTCGAAGCGGTCGCCTGACCAGGTTTGCAAACTTTCAACGCGGGGTGATGCCGAGTGTTCTGCAAAGTGGGAATTTGGAGGCGACAATTGCTCGCTTCCTCAGGAAACACGGAAAGACCGTTGCCGGGGAAGTTGATCGAGGCGTAAACTCGCATCAGAGGCGGTCAATTCGTCCATTGAGAGTACCTACGCCGGATCGAGCGATGGCACAGTTCCTCTGAACTGATGTGGCGTTGGTGTGAAGGAATTTTGCGAAGAAGCCGAAACGTTTTTGAGATCCATTGGACTCCTGATCAAAGTTCATGTGTTATGGCAAAACGAAGACCATCCAGCAAAAACTCGAAGTCCCCGGGAACCGTCAATTCGAAAAAGGTTCGCAAACCAGAATCGAATTCAACTAACGGTCGTCCCCGCCCCGCCGCCAAGGGGGACATCTCGCCATCGATTACGAAAGCGGGGATCGAGCGGCATGTCGTTTCGGAATCGATCGAGGCCGCCCAGCAAAAAAAGGTGAATGCCGTTCTCGATATCGTGTCGAGCGTCCCGCCTCATGATCCGGAGACGCTGACGAAGGTTCTTGAAGCCATTCTCGAAGGGACTTCCTCCGACGATGCGTCCGTGGTTCGCAGTGCCTTGCTCATGCAACCGCCCGAGAGTCCCCAACTGGGTTCTCCGAAACCGGATGATGTCCTGGCGGACAACTGGCGTCAGGGCGGATATCCGTACAAGAATCTGATGTCTCGAAAGAACTACGAGCGTCAGAAGTATCAGTTGCAGGTCGAACTCTTGAAACTTCAGTCCTGGGTGCGAAACACCGGGCAAAAGGTGGTGATTCTGTTCGAAGGCCGGGACGCTGCTGGAAAAGGAGGGACCATTAAACGGTTCATGGAACACCTGAATCCCCGGGGGTCGCGGGTTGTCGCGCTCGAAAAACCGACCGACACCGAACGGGGTCAGTGGTACTTCCAGCGTTACATCGAACACCTCCCGACCGCTGGGGAAATTGTGATGTTCGACCGCTCCTGGTACA
>JAGQQQ010000484.1 GCA_020426125.1 Planctomycetaceae bacterium | reverse complement strand
CTCAGATCCGCCAAACGTCTTGACGCGGGGCGTCATCCATGAAGTCTGTCGTGGGTTGTTGAGTCGTCGATAGGGAATAAGAATTCGCTCGTTGCAATGAGCGTTCGATCGAATTTCTTTTTCCTTTCGACCAATGGCCACCCACTCCTCTGAAACTTCATGGGAGATGACGGCGACTTGGGAAAGCGTCAATCTTGATCGATCAGTATCCAGAATTTCTCGGGCATTGAACGAAGACAGCCAGGGAGGGGCGAAAGGGGGAGTGTGTCGATCACGACGTTGGTGGCGTGATGGACTTGCGGCAATGTCAGCTCTGGATTTTTTCCCCCGCAGCCGCTCCGTCTGGCAGGCCAGGAACAAGTGGCTGACTTGCGTGATCAGCAGATGCCGTTTCAGCGCGGGATCGCACCGTACCCCGAAGTGCGAGAGTCCCAGTTCACTCTTCTCATCTTGCAGGCACCGTTCGACCGTCCAGCGGAGATGGGCTCCGTTTCGCCCGTCTCCTCGATCATTTGAGAGAAGCAGGCGATCAGGCGTTTATGGCATGGTTCAGGCCGTTTCGGAACCTCTTCAGATCGTTCTCTTCGCTCCCGGAACAACGCCGCCACGATCTCCTCGGCCGAACGCGCGAAACGATCAACGGAATACACGCAGGCCAGCGTGGCCATCCGTCGGTTGCCGGGTCGTGAGGGTTTGTCTTCGAACGACTTCAGCTTGAAAGCATCCTCACGCACGAGGGGAACCCCTTTGCCATCGGCCGTTTGCACGAGCAGTTCGCCTTCTTCTTTGGCCGGCGGAGTGGGCAAACTGTGCAAGAACTCTTCGGCTTGACGTCTCGTACATCAACCTCGGTGGGACGTTCTACTACCTCGCCAGCGTGCTCGACGGGTGCAGCCGCTTCATCGTCCACTGGGAACTCCGCGAGTCGATGGCCAAACAAGATGTCGAGATCATCCTGCAAAAAGCCTTGGAACAATGTCCCGAGGAAAAGCCTAGAATCATCTCGGACAATGGACCGCAGTTCATCGCCAACGACTTCAAACAGTTCATCCGGATGACCGGGATCACCCACGTCCGGACCAGCCCGTACTATCCTCAATCAAACGGCAAACTCGAACGCTGGCACGGCCGGCAGTGCCGGTCTGCTAGCAAGTTTGACGGCGTCATGCTGGTTGTATTGTCAACGACAGATGACGCACCCACAACAAAGCCCCCGTGGGGCCTCAAGCAGGAATGCATCCGTCCGACATGTCCCTCGACACTCGACGAAGCCCGAAACCGAGTCGCCACCTACGTCGAACATTACTGCCAGGTCCGCTTGCACTCTGCCATCGGATACATCACCCCCGCCGACAAACTGAACGGCCTTCAACAGGTGATCTTCGATGAACGGGACCGCAAGTTGGAAGAAGCCCGCCAGCGACGTCAACTCGCCCGCCAGAAGGCCGGTTGCGTTGTTGGAGCTGTTG
>JAGQQQ010000483.1 GCA_020426125.1 Planctomycetaceae bacterium | reverse complement strand
GCCATATCTCCGAGAGCGCCGGTGCCGAAGTCCCACCAGCCGCGCCAAGCGAAGGGATGGTATCCGTCGGCATAGGGACGTTCCGGAGCCGGGCCGCGGCAGGATTAGCAGTCGAGGTAGCTCGGCTTGTCGGTTGGTTTAGGGCGGGGTCCACCTTGTGCCCAGATGGGACGGTTGGTGAAGACATGCACGCTCTGGATTTTTCCAAGATGGCCAGCTTTCAGAATGGCGGCCGCGCGGCGGAGACCATCGGTCGCGGTCCCTTGATTCCCCATCATTGTTTTGACGCCCGACTCCTTCGCAATCTGTTGCAGGCGGCGGGCTTCCCAGACGGTGTGGGTCAATGGCTTTTGCGTGAAGCAGTGCTTGCCGAGGTTCATCGCCATCGCCGCAGCCGGAGCATGGCAATGGTCGGGCGTCGAGACGGTGACCGCGTCGATCTTGTCGGCCATCTTCTCAAACATCTCACGAAAGTCTGTGAAGGTTTCGGCTTCGCGGTATCCTTCCCGAGCGGCGGTTTTCCGCAACGTCCGCTGGTCGACATCACAAATGGCGACGATTTCGCCGTGGCTGGCGGCGTCAGCGGAGTCGCTGGCCCCTTTGCCCCCAACGCCGATACAGGCGTATCGGACTTTGGCGTTCGGGGATTTTTCTTCCTGTCCGAGGGCCACACCGTGGCCGACATACACCGCAGCGCCAAGGGCAGCGCTGGTTTTCATAAATTCTCGACGTGAAGAGGAACGAGGCATCTGTGGTGATCCTTTCAACAACGCTTGCAAAAACTGCACGAGGAACTGGTTGATCCATCCCGCGGTCAGGCCCCTCGCAGGGGAAATTTCCTGATCACGGTTGCGAACTTTCCACGATAGTGTAACGAGGCGGGAAATTCATCCAAGTCGGTAAATTCGTGGAGTTGTGACGGGCCATTTGGTCCGTTCAAAGGTTCGCGGGGCCGGGTGGCGCATGATTTGCGTCCTTTCCGACATGAGAATCGGAGAGATCCTGGAAATTCCGGCGTGATGCCCAGAGTCGATTGACACTGTCGAATCAGCGAATTCTAATTGTTTCGCTAAAAGACGGTGCTGTCACTAGGGACTGTGCCACGTCTGATTGCCATCTTGGACTTCCAAGTAAAGAGAGGTTCAAGGGATCACACCGTCGACGTACCACCTTTGAGTTTGGGAGAGTTTGAATGAGAAAGTTGACTGCTCTGGCAGCCCTGTTCGCTGTGGCGACCCTCGTGTTGACCGCGGCTCCACAGCAAGCGGATGCCCGTCCACAGTACCTGAAGGCCTTTACCGAGAAGTATGACATCGCCGAAGCCAAAGAGCTGAAGTGCGGCGTCTGCCACGGCGAAGGTGGCAAGAACAAGAAGGCCGTCAGCGATTATGGCAAAGCCTTGGCGAAAGCTTTGGGCAAGAAGAACGAGAAAGATGCGGATGCCATCGCGGAAGCTCTTGGCAAGATCGAATCCGAAAAATGCGGTGACGGCACCTTCGGCGATCTCCTGAAAGATGGCAAACTGCCGCCTCTTGCAGAGTAAAACGATTCCGATCCCGTGGTCGTGCTGACCACTGTTGTGATCAATTCGAGAACGCGAAGCGATCCGTTGCTTCGCGTTCTTTTATGCGCCGACGCTTGCGATCTTCTGTCGAGACTGTGTTGTGTCCAGACCGGCAAATTCCCTAAAACTTCTCAACCCGTTCGGGAGAGTTGACGGCAACCGAGCGCGAGGGCCGTCGAAAATGTGCCGGGTGCCCCCACCAGAGAATTGAGATGTCCGAGAAACCAAAGCAAGAGCTGCGAAAAGATCCGATCGTCGGCCGATGGGTGATCATCGCCCCCGAACGACTGAGCCGCCCGCAGAATCTCGTGGAATCAGAGGAACTTCCCCAGGACGCGTTTGATCCGTTTCAGGCGGGGAATGAAGACGCGACCACCCCTGAGATTCTTGCCTACCGTGATGGCGGCGCGCCCAATGGCCCCGGTTGGCGGGTTCGTGTCATCCCCAACAAGTTTCCGGCGGTTCGTGTCGAAGCCAATCTGGAGAAACGGGGGGAAGGGATCTACGATAAGATGAACGCCGTCGGGGCGCATGAAGTGATCGTCGAATGTCCCCATCGCGAAACGAATATGTCGCGATTGTCGGTCGAAAACATTCGCGAGATCCTCTGGTCCTATCGCGACCGACTGGTCGACCTCAAACGGGATCCTCGTCTGGTTCATGGCCTGATCTTCAAGAACAAGGGCGCCCGTGCCGGGGCATCACTCGATCATAGCCATTCGCAATTGATCGTGACGCCGATCGTCCCTATCACGATTCAGGAAGAACTCGATGGAGCCCTCGAATTCTATGACTATCGCGGCCGATGCATCTTCGAGGATATGATTCAGCAGGAACTCGCGACCGAGTCCCGGGTGGTGCTGGAGACGGACCACTTCGTGGTGATTTGTCCGTATGCGAGCCGGTTTCCATTTGAGACCTGGATTCTGCCGCGTCAGCATTCGAGCCATTACGAGAATATCACGAAGCAGATGATTGAAGATTTGGGGACGGTCATGAAGACCGTGTTACAGAAACTGGAACTCGGACTGAACGATCCGCCGTATAATTATGTCCTCCACTCAGCCCCATTTTCCTCAAATGATCTCCCGCATTACTTGTGGCACATCGAAATTTACCCGCGACTCAACCGAGTGGCGGGATTCGAATGGGGGAGCGGATTCTACATCAACCCCGTGGCTCCGGAAGAGGCGGCGCGATTCCTCCGGGACACGGACGTTGAAGACGAATAACCAGCGAAGCCAGTGCGTCCCAAGATGCAGCGGCCAATACAAAACAACACGAGACAGACTGTCATGATCTGTGTGACGATTGGGCGAACTCGCCACAAAATGGTGATTGCCGAACATCGGAACCTCGCGGAGCGCGGGGCCGAACTGGTCGAACTGCGGCTGGACTGGATCAGCAGGGACGCCGATGTGGCCCGGCTTCTGAAAGACCGGCCAACACCTGTCGTGGTGACATGTCGGAGACCAGATGATGGGGGGCGGTTTAGCGGCCCTGAGGACAAACGAACGGCGTTGCTCCGTC
>JAGQQQ010000482.1 GCA_020426125.1 Planctomycetaceae bacterium | reverse complement strand
CCGCGAAGGCAACCATCTTTCGCGAGGGGGAGGTCGCAACATCCATCTTTATCGTTCAACAAGGGCATGTCGTCCTGGAGATTTGCGCCTCCGGGGTCGGGTGTCGACAGATTCTCACCGTCGGGCCGGGAGAACTGTTGGGGTGGTCGGCCACTTTGAAGCAGGCCAAGTTCACAGCGACGGCTCGCGCCCAGGACGCGGTTCGATTAATTGAGATCGACGGTGCCCAATCCCTGGCCATCTGGGCTCAGCATCCAGAGTTGGGCTACGAGTTCATGAAGCTCGTGGCCTTGGCGATGGCCAAACGGATCAATGCGACGCGCATTCAGTTGCTCAATGTCTACGGCAACGACATGCCCCCTCTTCCCGAGCATGCTCCCTCCGCTGACGAATCCACATCTGACAAATCCACAGCGACGGAAGCACGATGACGTCAGGACGACTCACGATTGGAGCCTTTGTCTCCATCGACAAAGATCAACTACAAACGCTGTTGGAATGCCTCCAGCAGGTGGGGTATCGCACCATCGGCCCCCAGGTCCGCGACGGGGCGGTGGTCTATGACGATTTGGCATCCGTGAACCAACTCCCTGTGGGCCAGATCGACATCCAGGATGGCGGTCATTATCGCCTCGAAGCGGATGAGTCCGCCGGCTGGTTCGACTATGTCGTCGGTCCCCATTCCCTCAAGAACTTCCTATTCCCCGCTCGTGAAACAATCCAACAACTCACCTTGCAGGATGGAAGCTGGGCGTCCACGACACCCGAGGTTGAAGGCCCGCCGTTGGCCGTGATCGGGGTCCGCGGATGTGATCTGAATGCCCTGAAGATTCAGGATCGCGTGTTTTTGGAAGGCCCCTACGTCGATCCGCATTACCAAGCTCGCCGCGAACGGTTGTTCGTCGTCGCCGTCAACTGCCGAAGGGCGGCGGCAACCTGTTTTTGTCATTCGATGGGGGCTGGGCCAGCCGTCTCTCCGGGATTCGATCTTGCCCTGACCGAGTTCACAGACCGGTTTGTCGTGGAAGTGGGAACCGATCGGGGGGGCGAGGCGATGAAAACAGTGCCTGCTACGCTCTGTTCCGTGGAAGACATCCAGACCGCGAAGGACGTTCCCAAGCAGCTTGAGAAGCAGATGCATGCCAGGAAACCGGAAGATGGCCACCCCCAGCCCCGCGAACTCGACACCACGGGGATCAAGGAACTTCTGCTGGGGAATTTACAGCACCCACGCTGGGATGACGTCGCTGAGCGATGCCTCGCTTGTGCGAACTGTACGATGGTCTGCCCCACCTGTTTTTGCAGCACCGTCGGCGAAGTGACCGACCTGACTAACGAGAATGTTCTTCGCGAGCGAACTTGGGCCTCCTGCTTCACCGGAGACCATTCTTATACCAGCGGAGGTGTGGTGCGGCCATCTGTGAAGTCGCAGTACCGGCAGTGGCTCACTCATAAACTCGCCAGTTGGATCGACCAGTTTGACAGTTCCGGCTGTGTCGGCTGCGGGCGGTGCATTACCTGGTGTCCAGTGGGAATCGACATCACCGAAGAAGTCGCGGCCATTCGCGGGGAGGACATATGACGGTTTCCGCTCCTTTTCCGTCCGTCAATCGGTTGGACCCCTGGAAGGCGCACTCCGCGAAGATTTGTGCCGTATTCGAGGAAGTTCCCGGAATCAAAACTTATGAACTGGAGCTAGAACCAGCAGGCGTGCGGGACGAATATCGGTTCCAGCCCGGCCAGTTCAACATGGTGTATCTCCCGGGATTCGGTGAGTCGGCCATTTCCATTTCGTCCGATCCGGGGTCTCCGGGAAGGCTTCTCCATACTGTCCGCGCCGTTGGCAATGTCACCAATGCTCTGGCCCGGAAACAGACCGGGGACCAGATTCTGTTGCGTGGGCCCTTTGGCTCCTGGTGGCCACTTGAGAACTGCATTGGTCAGGATCTGATCATTGCCTGTGGAGGTGTCGGACTGCCGCCGCTGCGGCCGGTGATCTACGAAATCGTTCGTCGTCGCAAGGAGTTCGGCGACGTTTCAATTCTCTACGGAGCCCGCCGTCCCGAGGATCTGTTATTCACGAACGAGTATGAGTCCTGGCGAAAGGCCGGGATTCAATTGGAAGTGACCGTCGATCTCGGAAACCTCGGCTGGACCGGCCATATTGGGGTTGTCCCGACATTATTTGAGCGGCTCGACGTCAGTCCCGCCCAGACATCCGTCTTCACCTGTGGTCCCGAGATCATGATGCGGTTCGTGATTCAGGAAGCCCAGGATCGGGGGATTGCTAGCGAGCGAATCTTTCTGTCGATGGAACGGAACATGAACTGCGCCCTCGGACTCTGTGGCCACTGCCAACTCGGTCCGGAGTTTATCTGCAAAGATGGTCCCGTCTTCTCGTTCGATCGCATGGAGCCATATTTTCACATGGAGGACTTCTAGTGTCGCGAAAACCGAAACTCGGAGTCTTTAAGTTCGCCTCCTGTGATGGGTGCCAACTCTCCATGCTGGACGCGGAGGAGCATCTGCTCGGGATCGCCGGCCAGGTGGATATCGCGTATTTCCTGGAAGCCCGGTCCCACATTGACGCAGGGCCGTATGATGTCGCGCTTGTCGAGGGTTCCGTCACAACGGCCCATGACGCCGAGCGGATTCAAGAGATCCGTCGTAAGTCGAAGACGCTGATCACCATCGGAGCCTGCGCCACCGCCGGAGGGATCCAGGCTCTCAGAAACTGGCACGATGTTGATGACTTTATCCGGTATGTGTACGCCCATCCCGATTACATTCAGACGTTGAAGACCAGCACACCGATCGCGGATCATGTTCAGGTGGATTTCGAACTCCGGGGCTGCCCGATCAGCGTGGAACAACTCGTGGAGTTGATCACGTCGGTCGTCCTTGGACGCAAGCCTCGCTTCCCGAACGAGAGCGTCTGTATGGAATGCAAACGCCAGGGCACGGTCTGCGTCGTCGTTGCTCAGGGAACGCCGTGTCTGGGGCCGGTGACTCATTCCGGTTGCGGCTCCATCTGCCCCGCTCATAATCGTGGCTGCTATGGCTGCTTTGGCCCCAAAGAGAATGCTCAGCCGTTGGGCCTGCTCCGAGATTATCAGTCCCACGGCTGCGACCAGCGGCAACTGGTCGACCTTGTTCGCAACTTTAACGGCTACTCCCCAGAATTCCGCGAAGCGGTAGAGCAATTCGAAACATCAATCTCATCCGACAACGCTTAACTCGTTATCTCGAATCATGAAATGACAAGTAAAAATTCGAATTTATTCAAACCGTTCGTTCCCGTTTAGCCGGTGCCCTCCGGGCACCGCCGTTACCCCTCCAAGAACACAAACTATCATGAGCGGCGAACGCACATTCGAAGTCAAAGCTCTCACCCGCGTCGAGGGAGAAGGCCGTCTTTACGTCCGTCTCAACGGCGACGTCGTAGAACACGTCGAACTGAACATTTACGAACCTCCCCGGTTCTTCGAGGGCTTTCTCCGGGGGAGGCAAATTCACGAAGTCCCCGACATCACGGCCCGAATCTGCGGCATCTGTCCCGTGGCCTATCAGATGAGTTCGTGCCATGCACTGGAGAACGCACTGGGGCTGACCATTCCCCATGAGATCCAGCGTCTGCGACGCCTGCTTTATTGCGGAGAATGGATCGAAAGCCACTGCCTGCATATTCATCTGCTGCACGCTCCCGATTTCCTAGGCTATGAAAGCGGAATCAGCATGGCCGCCGACCATCGCGAAGTGGTCGAGCGCGGGCTCCGCATGAAGAAGATTGGCAACGATCTCTTAAAGGTTCTCGGTGGACGTCCGATCCATCCTGTGAATGTGACCGTCGGGGGCTTTTACCGAGCCCCATCGGTTCAGAAGTTAAAGGCCCTGCTCCCCGAGTTGGAATGGGCGCTCCAGGCGGCGCAAGATACCGTGAAATTCGTAAGCCAACTCGATTTCCCCGACTTCGACATGGACTACGAGTTTGTCTCGCTTCAACATGAGACAGACTTCCCGATGAACCATGGTCGCGTCGTCTCTTCGATCGGACTGGATATCCCCATCGGAGAGTATGAACAGCACTTCGAGGAACGGCACGTTCCGCAAAGCACCGCTTTACACAGCGTCAGGTTACCCGATGAGACCCCCTATCTTTGTGGACCACTGGCTCGCATGAATCTGTGTTTTGACCAGTTGCCTCCGCTCGCGAGGAGACATGCCGAAACCTGCGGGATCGACTGGCCGACGCGGAACAACTTTCACAGCATCGTGGCCAGGGCCATTGAAACGGTCGTCGCCTTTGAAACGGCCGTCTCGATCGTCAAGGACTATCAGTCCCCAGCGAATCCCAGCCGGGTCCCGTATGAACCCCATCCTGGGGAAGGCTGCCACGCGACCGAAGCGCCGCGAGGAATTTTGTACCACCGTTACCGGATCGGCGACGATGGCCGCATTGCCGACGCGAAGATTGTCCCTCCGACTTCCCAGAATCAATGGCAGATCGAGGAAGACCTTCGCGGCTTTCTCCCGCAGGTGGTTCAGTTCGATGACGCCGAGGCGACCCGCCGATGCGAACAACTCATCCGAAACTACGACCCTTGTATCAGCTGCGCGACGCACTTTTTGCAATTGGACATTGAACGAAAGTAAGTGGGCCTTTGGAGTGCGGCGACTCGTCACCGCT
>JAGQQQ010000481.1 GCA_020426125.1 Planctomycetaceae bacterium | reverse complement strand
TCGGCGAAGTCGGCGTTCTCGGAGAGAAATCCGTACCCCGGATGAATCGCCTGGGCGTTTCCGAGTTCAGCGGCGGCGATGATATGCTCGATTTTCAGGTAGCTGTTGGTCGAGACCGCCGGACCGATACAGATCGCTTCGTCCGCCAATTCCAGGTACCGGGCGTTGCGGTCCGCTTCACTGAAGACGGCGACTGTTCCGATGCCCATCTCTTTACAGGCACGGATCACCCGGAGTGCGATTTCGCCGCGATTGGCGATGAGAATCCGTTGAAACATGGCGGGGGAGGTTCCACTGGAAAATGAGGGGACGCGGAACTGAAGGCCGGTTCCCGTTGAGGTGAGGCCAAGGACATGCCGACGACGGGAAGAGGGCACCCCGCGAGCGGCTAATTACCTCGTTCTTGGCTACTTCACGAGAAACAGCGTTTGTCCAAATTCGACCGAGTCGCCTTCGTTGAGAAGCACTTTTTCAATGGTTCCCGAGACGCCGGCGGGGATTTGGTTGAACACCTTCATCGCTTCGACAATGCAGACGATGGTGTCGGCTTTCACCGAGTCGCCAACCTTGACGAAAGACGGCTCGCCCGGAGAAGGAGACGGGTAAAAGGTTCCCACCGTTGGACTTTTGATCGGAGTCAGTCCCGTGTCCGCCGAAGCGGGGGAATCGGCCGCTGGGGGTGTGGGAGCCGCGATCGGAGCCGCGTGGGCCGGGGCGGCATGAATGGGGGCTGGGGCCGCCATGGGAACGGCCGCGACCCCTTGTGGCCCGCGACGAAGCAGGTAGCGAGCCCCCCCTTGCTGCATGCGGAGTTCGCTGACGTCATGCTTTTCCATCAGTTCCATGAGCTGGCGGATGCCGTCGATATCCAACTGCTCTGAACTTGATTTCGACTCCCGAGGCATTCTCGATCCTTAATATCTTGTGAACACCCGAAATTCCGAGGTGCTCGAATATCGTCCGCAGGCTCGTGGACTTGCTCATCCGGCGTTGATCAACGCCATTTCAGGATGAGAGCAACACACGCTGTGTTCATTACTTCCGTCAATCGATCGAAACCCGCAAAGCTTCCGATCGGGAAGGGAATCCACTCTACGGTGCGGCTGTTCAGATCGCAACCGGCACCGAGTCCCAGTCTTTGGGGACATTGGACAGAACTTCGTACCCCTGCTTCGTCACGAGCACGTCATCTTCGATCCGGACTCCCCCCCAACCGGGAAGATAAATTCCCGGCTCGACCGTGACAACCATGCCCGGTTTCAGCTCAGTCTCGCTCCCCTGCGAAAACCGGGGGAGTTCGTGGATATCGAGTCCGATGCCATGTCCGAGTCCGTGGTCAAAATACTTGCCATATCCGGCGGCCTTGATGAAATCGCGAGCGACGGCATCCACGTCGCCACACTTGACCCCCGGAGCAATCGCCTCAATCGACAACCGCTGCGCCTCCAGCACCGTCTCGTAGATCTTCTGGAACTTCCGATCCGGCTTTCCAGTGAGCATCGTTCGCGTCAGATCGGATCGGTAACCTGACTTCGTCATCGCGCCCCAGTCCACCAGCAGAATCGGTGACTCTTTCAGTTTGATGGTTCCGGGTCGGTAATGAGGGAGTGCCGCTCGATCCCCCACCGCGATGATCGCCGGGAAGCTCAGCCCATCTCCCCCAAAACCTCGAATCGCGTGCTCCAACTCATGGGCCAGCTCGCATTCCGTCTTCTCGGGAGTGAGGATCGCTTTCAGGAAATCGAATCCGCGCTCCGCCAGGCGCACCGCTTCACGGATCTCCTCAATCTCTTGGGGATCTTTGACGCTCCGCAGTTCTTCCACCTTCCAGTTCACGGCAGTGAGCGAAACCCCCTTCAACTCCTCTTGTAACCGTTGAAACAGCTCAACGGTCATCGCATGCCCTTCGATTCCGAGCCGCTCGACCTTCGATTTGCCGATAACCTGCAACACTGCCTCGGGCATCTTCATCGTCGATTTGCGAATGAACGTCTCGACCCCGGGACACTCCTCCTCGAGTTGAGTGATGTACCGGAAATCACTCAGCAGGAGATCGCCATCCGGTCCGAGAAACAAGTACGTGCTGTCCCCGGTGAACCCAGTCAGCCAGGTGACGTTCCGTTCCGCGGTGATCAACATCCCCGCCACGTTCTCGGACTTAAACAGTTTTCGCAGCTGCTGACGGCGGCGGGCAAATCGTTCTGGAGTGTTCATGTCGTTCACCGTAGGGGATGGTCCCCAAAAAGAAAGTTCATTTTAGTCGAGTGCGTCGCGACGAACCCGTATGCAATGTTCTCGGGCGGGACGGTAACAAGATCTCCGGTTTCCCGATATTCTGCCGGGAACTCACCTCCCGCATTTTCTCAACGGATGGGACCCGACAGAATGGCCCAGGACCGGACCTCACGCCGAATCGTCATCCTTGGAGGAGGGTTTGCCGGCGTCGAAACGGCGATTGCTCTTGAAAAGGGAATGAGCCGCCACGAACGCGAGACCACGGAGATCGTCCTGGTCAGCGAGAACAACTACCTCGTGTTTCAACCCCTTCTCCCAGAAGTCATTTCCGGGACGCTGGAAACGCTGCACTGTATCGCTCCGATCCGTCGGCTCACTCGCTGGACCAAACTCTATACCCGCCGAATCGAACGGATCGACCTGAAGGCTCGGCAGGTTCAATTGGCCCCGGGTTATCTGCCCAAACCGTTGACGTTGAACTACGACCACCTGGTCATCGCGTTGGGAACCCAGCTGAATTTCGATTTGGTCCCCGGCAGCCGTGAACACGCGTTGCCGTTCAAATACCTGGAAGATGCCCTTCGTTTACGCAATCGAATCGTCCAGGCCCTGGAAGAGGCGGATAACGAACCCGACCCAGCCGAGAAACAGCGGCTGCTCACATTCTTAGTTGCCGGTGGAGGGTTCTCCGGTGTTGAGTGCCTCGCGGAGTTGAATGACTTCGTGCAGGCGGCGGTCCACGCCTATCGCAATATCCGTCCCGAGGAGATCCGCTGCGTCCTCGTTCAAAGCGGAGAACGCATCCTTCCCGAGTTGGATGCGGGCCTCGCGAGTTATGCCCAGGCGATTCTTGAGCGACGCGGCATTGAGATTCATTTGAACACACGCATGAAGGCCGTGTCCGCTGACGCAGTGGTGATTCAGGCCAAGACGGGAGGAGAACCCCAGCAGATTCCCACGCGAACAGTCGTCACAACGGTCCCCGCCGCTCCCCATCCCCTCATTTCCCAGCTGGAATGTCCGCAGGAACGGGGGCGGATCACCGTGGACGAACACCTGCGAGTCACGGACTGTGATGGACTTTGGTCGCTGGGGGATTGTGCCGCTGTCCCGCAGAAAGACGGTATCACTTCCCCTCCCACGGCCCAGCACGCTGTCCGTCAGGCGAAGACCTGTGCCAAGAACATCCTAAATTCCTTGCGAGGGAAGCCGCTGAAACCGTTTCTGTTTACCGGTCTCGGTAAGCTTGCGTCATTGGGGCAACGGGCAGCCGTCGCGGAGGTCATGGGAATCAAGCTGCGAGGTTTCCTCGCATGGTTGGCTTGGCGGACAATTTACTTGTCTAAGTTCCCGGGCTGGTCGGGAAAGATGCGGGTCGCCATTGACTGGACAGCGGACATTCTCCTGCCACGCGATATTACCCAACTGAGAATCCGCCGGGATGATGCCGTTCATCGAGAACATTTCCACACGGGCGAGATTATTTTCGATGCGGGCGACTTCGGCGACAAACTCTATGTGGTCGTTCGTGGAGACGTCGAAATTCTTAAAGGGGCCGCGATCATCGCCACTCTGGGAGAACGGGAAGTCTTTGGCGAAATGGCCCTTGTCTCAGACCATGGCCGCAGCGCCACGGTCCGAGCGAAAACGGACGTTGACGTTGTGACCGTTTCGCGTAGCGCGTTCCAGCAACTGGTGAACTACCTTCCCGGCGTTTCCCCAGCGATTGAGGAGATCATCCAAAAACACGGCGCCACGCTCCCCGAACTGAC
>JAGQQQ010000480.1 GCA_020426125.1 Planctomycetaceae bacterium | reverse complement strand
CGCGGTTCTGGAGCGGCGATGAAGATCAGGACCTGCTTTCCGCCGGCTGGTTTAGCAGCAACTCCGGCGGCCGCACGCATGCTGCGGGCGAGTTGAGAGCCAATCCGTTCGGGCTGTCTGACATTCACGGGAATGTGTGGGAATGGGTGCAGGACAGCTGGGATCCGGCGTTCTATGGGAAGTCCGAAGGGGATACTGCAGTCGACCCATACAGCCTATTTTACGCCGGCTCCCAGCGGGTGGTCCGCGGCGGCGATTGGTACGTCAGTCCGTCCTACTGTCGTTCGTCGGGTCGCCTCGCCTATCATCCGTGGTTCCGTAACTGCGGCATCGGTTTTCGTGTGGTATTGGTTGCTGAGAGTGTGAAGCAACAACTCGCACACAAACGACCGGATTTACCGAAACCTGAAACCACCACCTGGCACGACTGGCCGGCCGACGCTCCGCCGCCGGCGATTGCTCCGTTCTCAGCCGACATGGCCAAAGCCCATCAGGAAGCGTGGGCAAAGTATCTCGGCGTGCCAGTCGAGTACACCAACAGCATCGGCATGAAATTCCGCATCATGCCGCCTGGCGAGTTCCTCATGGGGAGCACGCCCGAGGAGATCGAAGCAGCACTGAAGGTGGCGGGCGAAGACGGGGCCTGGCGCGAGCGAATCAAGAGCGAGGCCCCACAACACAAGGTGGTGCTCACGCAGCCGGTTTATGTCGGCGTCACTGAAGTCACGCAGGCGCAGTACGAGCAGGTGATGGGGACCAACCCGTCGTACTTCTCGGCCACGGGCGAAGGGAAGGACGCGGTCGCCAACCTGGAGACCGGCAACCATCCGGTGGAGATGGTGAGTTGGAACGACGCGGTTGAGTTCTGCGCGAAGTTGAGCCAGCAGGAGGAATTGAAACCGTTCTACTTCCGATCGGGCGAGACAATCACTCCGCTGGACGGGACTGGTTACCGCTTGCCAACGGAGGCGGAATGGGAGTTTGCTTGCCGAGCCGGGACGACGACGAAGTTCTCGAGTGGCAACGAGGAGAACGATCTGGTTTTGGTCGGCTGGTATGGCAGCAACTCGCGTGGCCGCACGCACGCCGTAGGCGAGTTACAACGTAATCCGTTTGGGATGGCAGACGTACACGGCAACGTGTGGGAATGGGTGGAGGATAGCTGGGACCCAGTATCCTACAAGAAGTTTCAGCAGAACACCGCAATCAACCCGCGCAGCATACGTCCGACCGGTTCCCAGGGCGTATTTCGCGGCGGAGCCTGGAATAACGACCCGGCTCGCTGCCGTTCGCCGATTCGCCACGCCCATCCTCCGATGGATCGTCACAATCACCTCGGTCTTCGTGTGGTGTTGCCGTTCGAGGCGGTGAAGTAGGCGATCGGGATACATCTTGAGGCAGTTGCAAACGCCAATCGGCATCACTGGCCCGCCGCGAACCTGCCCACGCAGTTGCAGCAGTTGCTGCCGAGCGCCATGCTTGTATCGCGAAGCAGGGCGCGCATGGCACACGTCTCGCTTTTCTTCATTTTCTTGGCGGCGGGTGGACACGGTGTCCGAGTTTCGCAATCCGAACTAGAAAAACTCTGGTTAGGCCAAGCTGGTTCCTCTGGGATGAAGAATCCATGGCCTGAATGACAGACAACTCGCGATCGACGAATCGCTGGCTGTGTCAGTCCGTTCCCCGTCACCGCACAAATACGAACTCCTTGAGATTCATAAGAACGTGACAATAGTCGCTCCACACCTGAACGTCGGAGAGCGTGGTGTCATAGGCTCGGGCCTGTTCGATGAGAAACTGCTCGGCAAAGGTCTGCTCCGCAGGAGTCGGTGCACGGGAGTACGCTTCGAGGAAGAGCGTCTCCACTCGCTGATCAATTGCCCCGCCCGGGGTCTTACGAAGGAGACGTTCCGCCCAGAATCGGGACTGCTCCGTGACCAGCGGATTGTTCATCATCGCCAGGGCCTGCGCCGGGACATTCGAGACATTTCGTCGACCGGTGGTCGAATGCGGATTGGGGAAATCGAACGCCTGCAAGAACGGATCCGGAAAGTTGCGACGGACCGATAGATACAAACTGCGGCGTCCTTGGCCGTCGACCGGCCCCGATTGTCCGGGACGGCCGCGCCCTTCGAGGAACGACGTCAGATGGATCGGGACACTCGGACCGGCAAACTCCGGATTGAGTCGACCGGAAACCGCGAGAATCGCATCGCGAACCGTTTCGCCTTCCATCCGTTTGACCGCCATTCGGTGGAGAAGAACGTTGCCAGGATCCTGTGCGGACCCGCCATCTTCCTCGCTCGACATGCGATACGCGGAGGAGAGCAGAATCCGACGGTGGATGTGCTTGAGTGACCAGTCGTGTTCGACGAGATCACGCGCGAGCCAGTCCAGCAGTTCTGGGTGCGAGGGGGGCTGCCCCAAGTGACCAAAGTCATCGGGTGTGGGGACAATCCCACGTCCAAAGTAGTGTTGCCAAATGCGATTAACGATCACGCGCGGGACGATGGGAGTTTGTTCGGGATCGACCATTTGTCCAGCAAGTTGCAAACGTCCGCTTCCTGGGGAGTCGATCGGTTCGCCGCCAAACACCTCCAGAAATCGACGGGGAACCGTCTCGCCCCGTTTCTTCCAACTCCCACGGATGAAGATGTACTCTTCCTCCGAGGAACCATCGAGCATGCAGGGAGCAATTTGCGAAGGGGACGCCTGCCGGGTGGTCAGTCTCTCCACAAGGTTCTGGAATCTTTCGGGAAGCTTCGCGACGACGGATGTCGTCTCCTGGGGAAGGAAGAGTGCTGGGTTCTTAATGATCCAATCCAGCCAGGCCACCGTCTGCTGATCGGAGTTTTCTTTGCTTACCGCTGCCCGAAGTTGCTTTGCAATTTCACGACTCCACGCTTTCACAGAGACTTCGTCTTTGACTGGCCCCGGCAGGAGAGGCATGAGATCCTGAGTTGGAACAAAGCTCATCAGGTCAGGAGCCGTTTCCGACTGCACGACCGCTGCCACTTCGAGAGGCTCTCCCGGACGAGGGAAAAACTCGACATGAGCACGGTGACCTTCGTAACCGTTCACGCGGTGTTCGATCCATCGCCACCCGGGTTCCGGTCCATGTTGACGGGTCAGTGAACCGTGTAACGGTCCTCGAATCAGATGATGGGAGTCAACCGCGACATAGGTATTCCCGCCTCCTCGAATCAAGCACCAGATTCGTCCGCTCTGAATCTCGAACGAGGGAGTCGCGAGCAAAGCCCCCTGTTGCCAGGACTCCATGTTTCCCGGCTCCGGTTCACTCAACGGATGTTTGTCAGCGTGAAACGCAGGGAGATGGACCCATTCGGAGCGTGTGACCTGTGTCAGTCCTTGGATTGGTTGGTCCGAGTTGTCTGAAAGGTCCAGGTGGATCCCCGGCCGACGCAACTGGAAAGCCGCCGAGTCCGTCAGGAAGGACTCCGCATCGAGATAAGTTTCAAATGCGCTTGTCTCCGGCGCCGACGAACCGGACGACTCGCGATCAGATCCCACAACGGAGACAATCTCGGCCGTTGGCTGATTTGGCTTCTGGCAAAGTTGCGCCCACGCAGACCAAAGGGACTTCGGATTGTCGGCCGCGCGGGCCATGGCCGTGACCCAGGCCGCCAAAACTTCCGGATTCAGTCCCCTCCCCTTCGCTGCTTCAATGACACGTTTCTCGTCTTCGAGTGTCAGCGCGGTGTCGAGATGATGGAAGGTGATCTGATCGACACCGATATTCCCCCATCCTCCGGTCGCGTTGTCGACGATTTCGATGACGGCCGTTTGACCGTGCCAAGGGCGGACGTCCCATTCCACAGGGAACATCTGATTGTTGTTCTGGCCAGTCGCGGAGAGGACCGCCTCGCCATTGACAATTAAGTTGAGACAGGTCTGACCCGCGTGTGCTCCTCCGCCAACGAGCATACGGATGGTGGCATGTTCAATGACAAATTCCCGGGAAGTGAGCTTTCCCGTCGCGGCGTCCCCTGGGCCGCCATTTCGCTTCTGATGAGAATTCACGAAGTAGGTGCCGACCCCATTAATCTTCCCCTGATACTCTGCAATCGTCTCCAGAGTCTGCGGAACTTCCCCGAAAGCATTCCCGTCAATCGTCCAGCCGTCGTAGGTTCCTGACTCGAAGTCGGCAAAGATCTGCACTTCGGGACTGAGTGTGATCCCGTCACCTATCAACTCGGAGGTGGCGATCAGGTATTGATCCAACTGAGCCAGAACGGGTCCGGCCTGAACGCGGAGTGAGTCGAGGTAGGCCTCTGTGAGTTCGCTCTCTGATTCACGAAACTTAGCGGCCAATTGTCGCTGAGTCGCCAACGTCTCAAAGGGAGCATGCCGGTAAATGGAACTTTGCAGGACTCCCTGCAGGGCATAAAAGTCCGCGGCACGAATGGGATCAAACTTATGATCATGACAACGGGCGCACGCGACCGTCAGCCCCAGAAAGGTTTTACTATAAACATCGATCATATTATCAAACCGGTCCGCTTCTTCTTGTCGGATATCGACGGGAGAATGGACCCATTCCCCCAGGAACCAAAACCCCGTTCCCAGGATCGATTCCAGCTTTTCCGAATGGGGAGCCAAGCGAGCCAGATACGGTGCCGACTCCGATTGGGATGTTTCCGGCAATGGCAGCAGATCGCCGGCCACGTGTTCCACGACAAACTGGTCATACGGGACATCCGCATTCAACGCCCGGATCACGTAGTCCCGATACTGCCAGGCATTGGCGACGTTGAAATCGAATTCATGACCACGTGACTCCGCATACCGAACCAGGTCCAACCAGTGGCGGCCCCAGCGTTCGCCGTAATGCGGAGAGCTTAGCAGGCGGTTGACCACCCGCTCATAGGCATCAGGCCGCTGATCGTGGACGAATGCACGCACTTCCTCGGGACTGGGGGGGAGGCCGATCACATCAAAGTAAGCACGGCGAATCCAAGTCTGGCGGTCTGCCTCCTCCCCTGGGGGGAGTGACGCCTGTTCGAGCTTCCGCAACACAAATCGATCAATGGGACTGCGGCACCACTGGGGATGATCGACTTCGGGAAGTCCCTCGTGCATCAACGGTTGGAAGGACCAGTGCTCGGCCCGTTCGTCGAGATTGAACGCCTTGGTCATGGTCTCAGTCGCGGACGTCTCCTCACCGGGCCATGGGGCGCCCATCTCCACCCACTTCTTCAATACGGCAATCTCCCCATCGGACAGCTTCCCATCGGGGGGCATCTGATAGCTGTCGGGATCGTAGGCGATCGCGGAGAGAAGTTGTCCCTGCGTCACATCTCCGGGAACCACCGCCGGGCCGGTGTCCCCCCCTTTCAACGCAGCCGCTCGTGAATCCAGTCGCAATGACGCTTCATATTCCTCGCCAGAGTGACACTCAAAGCAGCGTTCGACTAGCAAAGGCCGAACCTGCTTCTCGAAGAATTCGAGTTGGTCGGCGGAAAACTCCATCTCCGCGGCAACCCCGTTTGTCGTGACAAACAGATGAAACGCGAAGGCAACAACAACAGGAAGACGGATAGCCATAACCAACAAACCAAAACGGAAAGGCGGGAACTCAGGAGGGGGACGCTCGAGGGATCGGTGACAATCCTTTCCAGTGTAACTTTTGCCTGATGTCAGCCACAACGGGAAAGAGAATTCCCGCGAACGAATGAGTGTGGTCGCTGAACTGTGGCGGGACGGGTGGATAGAAGGGGACCCTCCCTCCCTCACTGGAGCAGATTTCCGGGAGGGACCTCGCGAAATCCGGGGATCGGCTCACGAACCAGCCGGTGAATCGGGACAACATGTCCGGTCAGTTCATTGAGGACGTCGGACAGCATGGCGGGGAGGCGATTGAAGGCCTGAACGGCGGGGTGGCACTGAC
>JAGQQQ010000479.1 GCA_020426125.1 Planctomycetaceae bacterium | reverse complement strand
GGTGTCGCAGGCGAGTTTGTCGGGGTCTTGGCCATCGAACGCGACGACCGACCGATCCTGTGCGGCATGCTCAGTAATTCGCTCCTCCCAAGAGGAATCCGGTTCGACGTTCATGAATCCCGTGAACTTGGGAATCTGGTGTGTCTGGTCGATGGGGGAATACAATTCCGCCAGATGGCTCGCCGCCAGCGGTTCATCCCAGAGACGAACGTCATCAATCGCTCCCACAAAGTTCTGCCAGATGTGGCCATTGTCATCGACTCCCCCCAGTGTCAGCGGAGCAGCTGTTCGAGGAATGGGGTTGGCTAAGGCAACTTCGCCGACGACTTTCCCGTCGACCCGCAATTCGGCGAGGTCGGGACGGATCACAACAGACAGCAAAGCCCAGTGTCCTACCTGAGGAGCCTTGGGAGCGGAGATCGTGACCCATTTGCCTTGCCAGACATAGAGCCGGAAGCGGTTGTCCTTGTCGAGCATCAGGCCCCACTCCCGTTCATCGAGTGAGTATCGGTTCTTGGAGGCGATCATTTGCTGCTGGCCGTGCAATTGATAGGGATTCACCCACGCGGAGAACGTGAACCCTGATTCCTCATGCGTGAGGTCTTCCGAGTCGCGAACGCGAAGAAGCGTGTCACCGTCGAAAACAATGGACTGCCCTTCGACGCCAGTTGCGAGCATTGGGGAGCCATGCGCCTCAAGTGTTTCCGATTCGATGGCATCCAGGGGGAAGTGCCGTTCTTCTGCGACAACTGAAAGCGGCAGTAAGACAATGGAGAGCAGGGCACAGACGGAGAGGCGACGCATAAGAACACGAAATACAACGGAGGAAACAGCGGTTTCAACAGATGGCTCAGGGCCACAACGAGTCCGATAAGGATTCATTACGGCCAAGGCTTGGGCATCTCTCCTTGAATCGCTTTCTCCAGCGCCTCGTGGAACTCGGGATCGTCCCTTTCCTTCTTGGCGGTATTCAAAACCTTCAGAGCGTCATCGAGCCGTTCTTCGATCACGAGAATTGCGACCAAAGTTGCGGCGTCATTGGTCAGTTTCTTGTTTGCAAAGTCCATGAGTCGGGCTTGTTGTCGCCCATCATTAACCAACCTCTTGTGAAGTCGATAAAGCCGAAGGATCCTTTCCAAGTCCTGATCGACATCGACGTACTTCGCATACATCGCATAATTCTTCTGGCTGATCAGAGCCGGACGGGCGAGATCGATGACCTGCTTGGCGATGAGCGGATGCTGATCATCCAACAAGAGGAAAAACTCCACGGATCGACTCTCCTCCCCCAGTTCTCGGTTGATGGCCACGAAGTCGTGGAATGGGGGGTGAGGGTTCTCTTCGGACAGCACTCGCTCCCGGGCCGCCTCCCGGGTCTCTTCGAGTTTATCCATCGCGGGTTCATGCAACTTGGCGAGCCGATGCCAGTCCGATAAGGCAAACGAGAGCCGGACTCCGTACATCGCGGGGGTGATCGAAAGCGCGTTCTCATGAAACCAGGCATGCTTGGCCAAGGCGTCATCAAAGCGGCCCGCACTACGATCGTTCCGAGCTTCATTCAGGATCGTCTGGGGATCCGGATTTTCCGGAGGGATCCAATCCTCCCCGCAGGCGAGTGAAACTGAAAACAGCACTAGCAACGCAACGAATGAGCGCATGCAACATTCTCCCATGTGGACGAAGTTTGAACGGGCCATCTTCATGAAGAGCGTGTGTCTCGCACGATTCGCACCCGCTGAACGGCCGACAATCACGAGAGATACCGTAGCAGGAATCTGATGTGAGTGCGATGTCGCAAAGGTTTATGAAACGATCCCCTATCCACAGGACAATTTTATTCCAACGCCGCAAGTTCTTCCCAGCGTTCGTAGAGACTTGCCAACTCGGTGCCGAGGTTTTCCAAGCGAGCCGTCTTTTCGGCGATCTCGGGGCCGGCGGATTTGAAGAAGGCGGGATCGGCCATCTGTGCGTGGATCTCCGCCTGTTCTGCTTCCAGTGTTTCGATGCGGTTGGGAAGTTGGGCGAGTTCTTGTTGTTCCTTGAAGGTGAGCTTGCGTTCTCGGGAGGGCTTTTCCTTCTGCTTGGAAGGTGTGGAACTCGCCGACTTAGGTAGCTCGTCTTGCTTGCGCTGGGCCGCCTGTCGGAGATAGTCATCGTAGCCGCCATCGTACTCGGTGATTTGTCCATCACCTTCCAGGACGATGGTACTCGTCACGACATTGTTCAGAAACGCTCTGTCGTGACTGACGAGCAACACGGTTCCCTGATACCCGCTGACAAGTTCTTCCAGAAGTTCGAGGGTCTCGGCATCAAGATCGTTGGTCGGCTCGTCGAGGACCATCACGTTGGAAGGCCGCTTGAAGATCCGGGCGAGCATCAATCGATTGCGTTCTCCTCCGGAAAGATATCGAGCTGGACGTCGAGCCCGTTCAGGTGTGAACAGAAAGTCTTGAAGGTAACCGTAGATATGTTGGCGGCGGCCATTGATCTCTAATGTCTCTTGCCCTTCTCCCACGTTTTCGACGACCGTCTTTTCCTCATCAATCTGTTCCCGAAGCTGGTCGAAGTAGATGACTTCGAGTTTAGTGCCGTGGCGGATGGTCCCCCCTGTCGGCTTGAGTTGCCCGAGCAGGAGTTTCAGAAGCGTGCTTTTGCCAGCGCCGTTTCGACCGATGATGCCAATCTTATCGCCCCGTGAAATCAAAGTCGAAAAGTCTCGAACGATCGGCTCGTCGCCGTAGGAAAAGGAGATGTTCTTGGTCTCAATGACCAGCCGCCCGGACTTCTCCGCTTCGACCGCTTGCATGCTGACATTGCCGACTCGCTCGCGGCGCTGCTGGCGTTCGTCCCGCATCTTCTTGAGAGCCCGGACGCGGCCTTCGTTCCGGGTCCGGCGGGCTTTGATTCCTTTGCGAATCCAGACCTCTTCTTCGGCCAGTTTCTTGTCAAACAAGGCGTTCTGTTGTTCTTCCGCGTGGAGTGCGGCTTCCTTCCGTTTTAAGAAGGTCGCGTAGTCGCAGGTCCAGTCGAAAAGCTTCCCTCGGTCGACTTCGAGGATCCGGGTCGCGAGAGACTGAAGAAAGGCCCGGTCGTGCGTCACGAACA
>JAGQQQ010000478.1 GCA_020426125.1 Planctomycetaceae bacterium | reverse complement strand
TGCGCGACCCGGCCAATTCTTGGCCAGGCCACCCTGCGTCCGCACGGTACTATCTCATTGAACCTCCTCAAGAACAGGAGCCCGATTTATCCCTGATTCATGGAATTCCAACTGGTGCCCTGGACTAATTGGCGCTTGACACTGGCGGAGCCAGTGGCACCCAACTCAGTCGTAGGTCCGGTTCCAACCGGACACGATGGCACAATCGACGTTCAATGTCTGGATGAACCGGACTTTGTCACTCACGGTTGGCTGGATCCCGCGTCGTTCGATGCCAGCCAACCGTCTCTCAGGCTTCGGAACGGCTACGGCAGCCCGTTTAGCTTGCGGAGAACCCATTCCACCATTGCGATTGTGCAGAACAACGCCAGGACCACCCAGTGGCTCCAGAGGGGGATCTCTTCCCGAATCGTGTCTTTGGTTGACGCTTCCGAGAACAGGTCCGGGATCTCGTGGAGTTGGTCGAGTTGCAGGAATCGGCCACCCGTTTCCTCGGCGATTTGTCGCAGAAGTTCAGGGTTGGCGGTGATGTCGGCGAGTTCGGGGGTGATGGTTTCATTCACCGCGAGCACCAAATCAGGGGGAATCTCGGTCAGTTCGGCGCCCGTCACTTCGAGCCGGACTTGGTATTCCCCGGGCGGAAGGTTTTCGGCTTTTCCTTCGTAAAGTTGCGGATTCCCACCTTGTCTGGCTAGTTGGACACGCTGGGAACCTTCGGCGTCGCCTGCCATCGGTTCGAGAACCGCGAATGCCTCCAATCCTGGGTTCTGATCGAGAAACGAGTCACTCCAACGGACCTGGACCACCGCCGGTTCGCCGGCACGGATCACCGACTCTCGCAGTGCAAACTTGACGTCCCCCTCTCCCGCGGAGGCTTTGAAGGAGACCGCCCAGCGAACAAGTTGTCCCCAGAAACGATGGTGGTACAAATCCCCCACGCGAGATCGCCACCGCCAGGTGCTGTCGGTGCCGATCCAGAGGACCTGCCCTTCGCCGACGTAGTGCTGAGCGATGAGGGCGTTTTCCCGTTCGTGGTCGAGACTGGCCTGCTGTCCCGGTTGAAGTGCGGCCGCCCAGACCGACGCGGCCCCTTTAACCTCCCCCACGATCCCCCAGAAATGGCCGGGTAACTCCGACCAGAGTCGTAGCGACTCCGCGCGGCTTTCCGCGAGTTGAAACATCGGCTGATCGGCCCCATCGGCAGTGACGGACAGCTGAAATCCTCGCGAAGTGGGCGAGCCAGCTTGAGCGGGTGAAGTGAGTTGGATGGTTCGCGGATTCTCGATCGGGAGCAACGAATCGACGATCGACCCTCGAAATGCGATTGGGAAGTAGCGCTTCCCGGCGGTGCAGACCAGTGTCCCCCCTTCGTCTCGCACATACTTGTCGAGAAGCTGCCATTCCCGGACGCCGAGATGCCGGGGGGAGACATCACCCAGGATGACAATGTCATACCCGTTGAAGGGGGACTTCCCGCCGTCGTCTTCCGTCACGGCATCCAACGTCCGAGGGAAGAAGGGCTTGGACAGGATCCCCAGATACGGCTGGTCGAACAGCAGTTCCTGAACGTTGGCACGGGGATCCCGTTTGAGAGCATTGTCGAGATATCGAAACTCCCAGCGTCCCTCGCCGTCGACCAAAAGCACCTGAGCCCGGTCATCGACCACGTTGATGGAAAACTCGCGTGTATTGTTGTCGTCGCGAGTTTCTGTTTCCTGGGGAACAATCTGAACGCGGAATCGATGCCGACCGGCGGGAGGAGCGTCCATCGCAAATTCGACTTCGGAGACAGCCGCACTCGGCGTGATGATCTCCGTCACAGGTTCGCGGTCTGGTTCGTCGACCCACTCCAGATGAACGGTCACTTGTTCGTTTTCAAAGCCGGCTGTCTGGATCAACGCTTTGACTTGGGGCTTATCCCCTTCAAAGACCGAATCGGGATGGTCGAGATGGGAAATCGCCAAATCGCGGGGACGCACTTCCGAGCCGACGATCACGGTATGGACGGGAACCCCCAATCCACGAACACGTGCGAGCAACCGGTCCTGTTGGTCGGATCCCGTATCGCGGCCATCGGAAAGAAGCACGATTCCCGACAACGAGCCCGATTCGTCATCGGACGAGAGCGCAGCTTCAACGGTCTGGGAAAGGTCGCTTCTTGTCTCATTGACGTTTAACTGGTCGACCGGTCCCATCTGCTCCAACTGCTCAGGAGTCAGACGAGCGAAGTCTTGCCCAAAGGCGACGATATCGACGACGGTATTCGCTTCCAAATCCTTCAAAAAGACGTGCTGATCTTGCAGCAATGCCGCCCGCGCCAGTTCGGCTCGGTTCGCGGCATCGACTTCCTTCAGGTTGTCTTCAAAGTTGGCTTTCCGCGCTCGTGCGAGCTGGTCTCGCTGCTCGGCGGGAACGCCTTCTTCGCCGGCTGTCCAATCGGGTTCGGCCCCACGTTCCAAGTCGCGAATCCACCGGGCGATGCGGTCATCCTGTTTGCCAAACAGGCCAGCACCTCGCCCCCAATGGGCTTTTTCCACATCGGTCGCGTGTTCGTCCGAGAGATGCATACTTTCCGACACATCCCAGGCCACGAGCACGCGGCCGCGTTTGTCGATGCTCTGCGACCAGGTCCAGACCGGTTCCAGCAGCGTTAGAAACAGGACCAGGATCAACAGCAACCGGCACCCTAGCAGTGTCCATCCCAATTTCGGGGAGATCAGTTGCTGCTCATAATGGAACAACAGTGCGATACAGAATACGGCCACGCCGCATCCCAAACCCACCGCCCAAAATCGGAACGCGGAGTCGAATTGACGGAAGACCAGCCGCCAGTCCTCGAACAGGGAGGAGCCAATCGCCGCCATGCCTCCGGCGATCAACGACGCCACGACGAGGAATCCGATTGCCAGAGTTGCGAAAGAAAGGGACTGCCGCATCGGTGTTCCGCCGTTACTTCACCTGATCCGCGGCGGCCTGTTTGAATTCCATCAGCCGACGATTGTACGCAGCGATGGTCTCCTTATGGCGGAGCGTCCCGAGCAGTTTTCCTCGGTCGTCGGGATCGACGACTGGTAGCTCGTCAATGGCGATCGACACAAAGCAACGCATGGCAGTGTTCAGGTCGTCGTCCGGCGTCACGCTGATCACTCGGGCATTCATCACATCACGGGCATTCGCCAGCTTCCACAGGGTCTGATCATAGAGATAGGAGCGGACATCATCTGAAGAAAAGATCCCCACGATCCGGTCATTCGCATCGACGACCGGGAAGTAGTGCTGCTGCGTTTCCGCGATCAAGTGGACAATCTCATCGAGCGAAGCTGCTTCGGGGATCTTGGCGAGATCTGTGCGTGGTTGGTAGACATCGGCAACGCGAATCCCTTCCAGGACATCGACAAGAAAGTCCCCGCGATGCGCTGGCGATTCGAGACGGGTTGGAACCTGTTTCGAGTACAGCTTCCAGGGACGCCCAAGAATAAATGTTAAGGTGCTGACCCACATGGTCGGGAGCAGGAGGCCGTAACCGCCGGTCATTTCGGACACCATGATGATGGTCGAAAACGGGGCATGCGCGCAGCCAGCGAAGAACCCAGCCATCCCCACGATGCCAAAGGTCTCGGGCGTTTTTACTACAGACGGCCAATACTCGTGAAACACGAGTCCGACCGCCGAACCGATACAGCCGCCAATGACCATCGAGGGACCGAACACCCCGCCCGATCCCCCGGACGAGATCGTCAGTGACGTCGTCAAGATCTTGACCAGTCCGACTGCGACAAGCATGAAGATTCCAACTTCGCTCGCGGAGGTCAGTGCGTCTTGAAGGGTTCCGTATCCCGTGGACAGCACCGCCAAGGCCCGACGATCTTCCCCCCACCACAAAAACATCCCGACTCCCAACACCCCCGCGAGTGCGGCCCCCAAAGCCGGGCGGAGAACCTTGGGCATGGGGAGCTTCTCGAAGAGCTTGTGCGTGCCGTAGAAAATCTTGATGTACAGGACGCCACAGGCGACCATGATCAAGGCCAGGATCGCATAGGGGATCAACTCCAACGGACTCGACCACGTATATTCCCGGAGAGCGTTCCCAAACAACGGCACATGCTGCACATGTTCCGGCAGCCATAACGTGTAGACGCTGTACCCGATGATCGACGCCGTCGCCGCGGGGATAATCACGTCCGCCTCAAAATCGGACTCGCTGTAAAGAATCTCCGCGGCGAACAGCGCCCCAGCCAGCGGAGCCCGGAATACGGCTCCAACGCCGGCTCCCATCCCCGC